>CAZTME010000001.1:0-12160 GCA_964614795.1 uncultured Pseudomonadales bacterium
CCAATTTGACTTATTAGAGAGTATCAGGGTATAATTCTGTCTATTGAATGTAGAAGTATCGTATTCATGAAGCATACAAAAATTTAAAATAAAAACAAAATTATTGATGCACTCTTAAATTTATGACACTGAATAAAAATAATATCCACTTTCTTGAGCATGATATTAAAGGAAGCTCTGCTGTCAAGATCGTCAGTGAAAAAATTGTTGCATCATAATTTTTATTTTTGTATTTTTCTCAACTTCTCTTCAATGAAATCTTGTTTAATAGGATAATTTTTAGGCTTGTCTAAATAATGGCATTATCATAACAAGGGTAAATAAGCGCATGTTTAGATTGTGCCAAAAGTCTAATCAAATCTAGTCAATGAGCTAAATAGTTAAAATGCAAAACGTGAAAAAATGTTTTGTGAAAAAGGAACCATATGTCATTTTTTAATAATTTATCAACTTTATTTTCGAACAATAAAAATGGTACTAAACTTACCGAAAGCAAGAAAGAATTAGCTTCACCAAAAGTAATTCCTATTCAACCGATTAAATCAAAAAATCAAAAAACCTCCACACAGCAAATTCCTGTAGCTTCAACAGAAGATCTTGCAGATAAATCCTCCAGTCAAACAGTAACTCAAACTTCTGTTTTATCCGGTCAAAATCAAGAATCCGTTCAACTTGCTCAAGCCAAAGCCAGAGAAATTGTCGTAGAAGCTAAAGCTGAAGCATTATCAATTCGCACCAAGGCTGAAGCGGAACAGCGCGAAACTATGCGCAAATTGAGTGAGCAACAAAGGAATTTGGAGAGGAAATTGGATAACTTAGATTTGCGTCTCACTCAAATGGATCAAAAAGAACAAATTCTCGATAGTGAAAAACAAAAAATGCAAAAAGCCCGAGAGTCCTTGCTTGAACAAGAAAAAGAGTTAACCAGAAAACTAGAACAAGTGGCCAGATTAACTTCCGATGAAGCTCGTAAACAACTTTTAACTCAAATTGACCAAACTCTAGCTAAAGAAAAAGCCCAATTGATTCGTCAAAACCTAGAAGATGTTCAAGCGAATTTAGATCAAAAAGTCAAAGACATTTTACTGGATGCTATGCTTCATGGAGCCACAGAATATGTTCCGGAGTACACGGTTTCGGTTGTAACTCTTCCCAACGAGGAATCAAAAGGGAAAATCATTGGAAAAAATGGTCGAAATATCAATGCTTTTGAAAGAGCAACTGGTGTAGACGTGGATCTGGATATGTCTCCCACAGAAGTCAGACTTTCTTGTTTTGATCCGGTTAGACGTGAAATTGCCAGAATTTCTTTGGAAAGATTAGTTAAAGATGGTCGCATTCAACCCACCAGAATTGAAGAAACCGTTGCCAAAGTTAAAACAGAGATTGATCGAGTAATTTTTGAAGCTGGTAAAAATCTCTGCCATGAAGTTGGTGTTTATAATTTACCAAATGATTTAATGAAAATGATTGGTAAGTTCAAATATCGCTTCTCCTATGGACAGAACCTTATTGCTCATACTTTGGAAGAAACGAAAATCGGTATTAAATTAGCCAGTGAACTGGGTATTGATGTACAAACTGTTAAACTGGGTTGCTTACTTCACGATATTGGCAAAGTTTCAGAAGAAGAGGAAGGCAGTCACGTAGAATTGGGTGTGAAAATTGCCAAGCGCTTCAACATGCCACAAGGAGTGGTTGATTGTATTGCCCAACATCATGAAGATGAACCGTTTTCAGGTCCTGAGCAAATGGTTGTTTATATTGCAGATGCTATTTCCGGAGCCAGACCTGGAGCCAGATACGAAAATTATGACGAATATGTGCAAAGACTAACTCAATTGGAAGAAATTGCGACAAAATTCCCTCAGGTTGCCTCAGCCTATGCAATTCAAGCCGGTCGCGAAGTGAGAGTTCTACTTGATCCTGAACAATCAAAAGATGATGATGTGATGGCTATTTCCTTACAAATTCGCGATGAAATTCAATCAACAATGACCTATCCGGGCACCGTAACGGTCACTGTTCTTAGAGAAAAAAGAGCCGCAAATGTAGCCAAATAGAAAGTTAAGATGTATCAAATTCTATTAATTATTCAAGCCATTATTTCAATCGGACTCTTAATTTGCATTATTTTACAACCTCAAGGCACTGGATTAGGAAACGCTTGGGCGGGAGGAGGAGAAACATATCATACCAGAAGGGGAATTGAAAAAGTAATTTTTGGTTTGACGATTGTTTTGGCTGTACTTTTCGCACTTAACGGCTTATTATTATTGATAATGCAATAAAGTAAGGCTTGATTGGTTTTTTATAAATATCAGATTATATATTTTTGGATTTATCTTTGTTTCGGTAAGATCGAAAACTCTAGTTCTGAAAAAAAACTTAATTGAAAAAAATGTTTTATTTGTAATAGACTTGTCGCGCAATAAAAACATGAATTAATTTGAGCAAATGAATCGTGTTGTTATTGTGCGACAAGTCTAATAAACTACGTTTTATAATTAAATTTATTGGCTGATATGAGAAAATATTATTGGTACTTCTCCGGATATGCAAAAAAACATGGTTGGAAAATTTTAATTTCCTTAATTATTGGAATTGCCATATTTTCATTCGTCGTTCCACTCATTCTCAATCCCGCTCATATTAAAACAAAAAATTACATCGGCATGATCGGAGAGTATACCCCCAGCACTCTTCCGCAAGAAATTCAGACTCAATTGAGCATTGGACTAACTAAAATCGCAGATGATGGTTCAGCCAAACCGGGTTTAGCAGAAAAATGGACAATCGAACAAGATAATCAGGTTTACAGGTTTAACATTCCCAAAGACTCAAGATGGCAAGATGGTCAAATTATCACTCCAGATGAAATTCAGTATTCATTTCCCGACGTTCAAATCATTACAACTCCAAACGATATTTTATTTAAATTGCCAGCACCTTACGCACCTTTTCCAACTCAAGTATCTAAACCGATTTTTAAATCAGGATCATTGAAAAAGAACTTTTTTAAAGAATTGCCCGTTTTAATTGGTATTGGTGAACATTGGATTTCCGATTATCAAACAGCCGGATCAAGATTGCATAAATTAATTGTTGAAAATGATAAGGAAGTGTTTGTGTATCGATTTTATAAAACTGAAGATGAAGCCATCAACGCTTTTAAACGTGGTGAAATTGATCATATTCCGGACTTGGTGAGAACCCATGATGTGATGACATGGCCAATGGTTAAAACTGAGTCAGAAGTTGATTTCTGGAATTTTTTAGCAATTTATTTTAATACGAGAGATTCTCGCTTGACCAAAAACGTCAGACAAGCTTTTTTATACGCTCTTGAAAAGGATCAAACTGAAAAAAGATCAATTGGACCAATTAGTCCAAATTCATGGGCATTTCTTCCCGGAGGGAAAACATATGACAAAGACTGGGAAAGAGGCATTGAAAGATTGCTTGATGAACTACCTGGAGAACCATTAGAATTCTCTCTATCGACAACCAGTGTTCATTCATCAACAGCCTCAAAGATTAAAACCGAGCTGGAATCGTTTGGCCAAGAGGCATTTGCAAAATGTACAGAAGAAAAATCCGGACCCGAAGCTGAACTGTGCAATAATCTTAAAATTCAAATTTCAATAAGAATAAGCAATTTCCCCGATTTAAATAGTTTCGATCTTCTTTTAATTGGCACTCCAATTCCTCCAGATCCAGATCAATATGCTTTTTGGCACTCTAATCAATCAACAAATTTTACCGGATATAAAAATACAAGAATTGATAATATTTTGGAAAAAGCTCGACAAACAACGGATCAGTCGGAAAGAAAAGAACTCTATCAAGAATTTCAACAATTTTTGCAAGAAGATCCGCCGGCCATTTTTCTCGAACACATTACCAAATACTCAATAACTCGAATAAATCCTATTTTTATGGTACTTCAAAGAATGATTTCTGGAGATAATCAAACGCAGTGATTTTGAGACTTGACCATTGTTTTTTCAATTAGTAAACTGTGTCGCACGGAAAAATTATCAGACAAGTATAAAGAAACTAAAAATTAACTTTATGTTTAATAAAATAACATTCGCAGTTGTGACAATAATAGCTTTAATTTTTTTGAGTGGCTGTACATCACAGCCACCGGATACGACTGGCATTCAATTAAATAATCCTAATGCCAATAATCAACAAGCTATCCAAGAAGAAGCATCTGAAAATGCAGAATCAAATTCTTCTGTCAAATCGGATAGTTTTCAAGTGGATGGAACTGTACAGGGCGCACAAACTAATGTGCCAGCAAAAACAGAAAGAAAAACAGGTATGCAAACACTCGCAGATTTTTCCCCAATTGAAGGCAATATTGTGCTTTTGAAGACATCCAAAGGGGATGTAAAAATTCAATTATTTAGAGAAGAAGCACCAATTACTACAATCAATTTTTTAACTTTAGTTAAAGACGGTTTTTATAATGACATTGTTTTTCATCGAGTTATCCCAGGATTCATGGCTCAAGTTGGAGATCCGAAGACCAAAGATCCAAGCAAACAAGCCGAATGGGGAACGGGAGGACCAGGATACAACATACCAGATGAATTTTCACCAAATTTAAAACATGATGGGGCAGGTGTGGTT
The DNA here is from genome assembly GCA_964614795.1 of uncultured Pseudomonadales bacterium. Taxonomy (GTDB): domain Bacteria; phylum Patescibacteriota; class Microgenomatia; order UBA1400; family PJMF01; genus CAZTME01. The sequence continues at coordinate 4,642 of CAZTME010000001.1, forward strand.
TCGATGGCAAACAGTGGTCCCAATTCCGGTGGCAGTCAGTTTTTTATCACTTATGAAGCAACCCCATGGCTTGATGGCAAGCATGCTGTTTTTGGAAAAGTTATTGAGGGAATGGAGATAGTCTCTCAATTAAGCAATGGAGATAAAATTTTATCTGCCAGCATTGAATAGAGTTTTTCATTCTTATTTATTCTATTATTTTTCAATCAAGCTCTTGATTTTTTCTCAGCTTGCCTTGCCACAATGTTGATATTGTGCGACAACTCTATTAATCTCTTGTTAGAATAAAGATAATGATTAAATTGATTTTCGAGCTGAAAACTCACATTATTAAATTAAAATTAATTATTCTACAAAAATTGAAGATAATTGATAGAAAATTGAGTTTTTTTCGAAAAAAATATCTGAAACAGAATTCTTGGATTTATTTACGATTTAAAAAAAATTATACTGTAAAAAAAATACAAAATCTAAAACCGATCAAGGTAATTTTTGGATTAATAACTTTTTATTTACTTGTCGTATTCATTAGTCTGCTTTTATCTTTTGCTTCACTCATCTTCCTGTTCTCCCAGCAATTAACTCCAGCAAGTGTGTTAGCTAAAACCGGCCTCCCCTTTGCTATTTCAGTCAACAGAATAACGTTTCAAAAAGTAGCAATAATTAATCATTGGGTAGCCATTCTCAATATCATTACGTTATTACCTGAAGTTAACGAGAAAATCAAGAAAATTGGTAATAATTATAATCTGACCGGTCAAATTGATTTAAAAAGTCTAGAACCAATGATTAACAATCTGATAAATTTTTCAGATCAATTAGACAATAATCTAATCGGTTTTAGTCAAAATAATCATAGGTTGGCAAAAGCACATGCTTACTTAAAAAATTTCAAAGCATGGGCAACAGTCATCCATGAAATAATCAATTCAAAAGGTAAAGCATTGATTCTCATTCAAGGTAGTGATGAATTAAGACCGGGTGGTGGTTTTATGGGTGCCTACATCATTATGGAATGGAGAGATGGATTAATTGTTTCTTGGGTTTTTGAAGATATTTATGATGCCGCTGGACAAGCAAAATTAGTACTGGATCCACCACCGGGGGTTGCGGAATTTACAAGTAGTGGAAAATCATGGAGTTTAGTGGATGCAAATTGGTCAAGCAATTTTCCCACTAATGCTCAATTAATTCAAAACTTTTTTACATCAGCCGATCGTGGTGAGTTTAATTACATTATTTCATTAAATACCGATGTGTTGACTGAATATTTGAGAATTATTGGTCAAATTGAGTTACCGGAATACCAAACAACATTGAATGTGGAAACAATAGAAGACCTTCTTTCCAAACATCGAACTGAATATTTTCCGGGATCGAGACAAAAAGCTACCATGCTGTCTCAAATTGTGCCCCATCTGCTAAGTAGTGTAAGCAAACTCAATCCCACCCAAATGAATGAGCTGATTGTGCAGTTTTTAAAACATGGCCACCAAAAAAATATTCAAATTTTCTCAATTAATCCTGAAATTCAAAATAAATTAATTGAAGCTAATTTGGCCGGCTCAACAGAAAGTTATGCATCATTCTATCAAAATATCTCTGGTGAATATCAAACAAACAAAATAAATTTGGAAACACTTCAATTAATAGAAGCCAACGTCGGAATTAACAAAATTAATTCTCAAATCGAGAGAGAAATTAATGTCAATCTTTCTGGGGAAGAAATTATCATTGATCTCAACTTAATCAATACCTCCGAACAGAAAGAAACACCAGTAACATCAAATTTCGAATCAATTGTTCACAATTCTAATTTATCATTAATTCAAAATCGTCAATTATCCCCCGCCCCTGAAGCTTCACATCAAGCTTACGTCAATTATTTAAGAATTAAATCCTCTCCAGGATTAATTCTCAATCAAGAAAAATCAGGTATTATTTCAACTCCAACTTTTGCTGATTCGTGGAAATTGCTTGAAAATCCGAAAGAATCAAATCCGGCATTTTTAATTATTCTTAGACCGGGTGAATCACACACTTATCGTTTCACTTTTAAGCGAGTTAACAGTAATTCAGTTCTACTTTTAAAACAAAGTGGGGTAAAAACCTCTCAATCGAACTTTGTAATGGACAACAATCAGCCAATAACATTTACTTTTGATCAAGATATAATTCTAGAAAATTAATCATAACTGATAAAATTTTAAAAATGTACCAATGACCAAACAAAATATATGTTAAATTGGAAATAGTTTTTTTCAATCTAGATAATCTGATTAAAGATAAATTACCAATTCTTAAAGGTTTTATAAGCCAAGAGATATATTTCAAGTGTCTATCAGATGCAATAGACTTGTCGCACAATAACATCACGCTTCCTTTGTTCATCTTCTTAATCTGCTAGAATACAAGCACACATGATGAATTCTAATCTTCAACAAAGAGCACAAGACTTGATTTCCAGATACGATTTGAAAACAATTCAAGAAAAATGCGAAAATCTGGAACAAATGACTCAACTGCCCGATTTTTGGCAACGCGCCGATGCTCAAGAAATTATTTCCGATCTCACTCAACAAAAGGATGATCTCTCATCAATTCTGCTACTAAAAAATCAGGTTAATGAACTTCAGACTTTACTGGAATGGCAAACCGAGCTTAATTCTTCTGATTTAGAAAACACTCAAGAATTAACAGACGTGCAAACGGAAATTGCCAATCTTGAACTAATTATTGAAAATAATATGAAAAAACTGGAAGAAAAAGAATATCTTTCAGGAAAATATGATAGGTATGGCGCAATTTTTTCTATTCATGCGGGGCAAGGAGGCACTGAAGCGATGGATTGGGCAGCCATGCTTCAACGCATGTACGAACGATACTTTCAACAAAAAAAGTGGAAAAGTAATATCATTTCCATATCATCGGGAGAAGAGGCTGGCATCAAATCGGTCGTTTTTCAAGTCCAAGGTTTGTTTGCCTATGGCTTGCTCAAACACGAAAGAGGCACTCATCGCTTGGTGAGACTAAGTCCATTCAATGCAGATAATTTGCGCCAAACTTCTTTTGCTTTAGTGGAAGTATTACCCCTCATTCCACAGAATGACACTTCAATCATCATTCGTGACGAAGAACTGCAATGGCATTTTTCTCGAGCGGGAGGAGCGGGAGGACAAAACGTCAATAAAGTCAACACCGCTGTAGAATTAACACATCTTCCATCGGGAATTGTTATTCGATCCAGACAAGAAAGATCACAAGTACAGAATAAACAAAGAGCTTTAGAAGAACTTAAAGCCAGATTAGCTCAAAAAATTGAAGATGAACAAGCGTTAACTTTGGCTAAAGAAAAAGGAGAACATCATCACGCCAGTTGGGGAACTCAAATTCGAAACTACGTGCTTCACCCCTACCAATTAGTTAAAGATACTCGCACGCAACTCGAAACAACAAATACTCAACGAGTGTTAGATGGAGATATTGAGGATTTCATTCAAGCGGGATTGAGATTGGGATAAAATCAGCCAAATCAAACAGCTACTGACTTTTTAAGTGCGACAAGTTATACTTTACATGAAGCTAAAGAGAGGATAATATGATGAACTCGCATCACTTGACTTTGGATGAAGAAAATCAATGGCAAAAAAACACGCTTAATCCGGACAAGATCATAGTAGATGACCCACTACTCAATTCGCAAACGCATAATCATAGTAATTTAAAACCAATTAACCCGAAAGTCGGCATGAAACGCAAACAATCAAAATTTATCAGTATTTTACTTACTGTCTTTATAGCCATGATTCTTGGTACCGGCACCGGCTTTGGCGCTCATACCTTCATGAATAAAAATCAGACAAGCAACAATGAAGTTTCCGGTGTTACTGCACAGCTACCTACTGATAAGGTCAAAAATGGAGACATCTTCGGTAGTACACAGGATAATTTTTCCGATCAAGCGGAAGGTTATCTTCAAGGAGGCGGCATAGATGGCGAAGGCTCCCACAGCCTATTGCGTCCAGGTGGGGTCTCTCAAACTGTTTATTTAACCTCTTCTGTTACCGATTTATCAAGTTTGGAAGGTATGCAGGTTAGAGTCTGGGGAGAAACCTATAAAGGAGTGAAAGCCGGTTGGTTGATGGATGTCGGAAGAGTTGAAGTTCTTGATGTTAACGGAACAATTCCGGAATAAAAATTGTTATTGCGTTTTACCTTAATAGTCTGGTATTCTAGGTGAGAACATTATCTCATGCCCATACTCAGCTTTTCTCAAGTATCTAAGCAATTCGGTCAACAAGCACCGGTTTTGTTAAATGTTTCTTTTTCAATCGAACCTGGAGAATTGGTTGTTTTAACTGGTCAAACAGGTGTTGGAAAAACAACTCTCATGAAGTTATTGACCAGAGAATATAAAATTGATGAAGGAGAAATCTTTTTTCAAGAAATTGCGGTACACAAAATAAAAAGCGGCTCGGTACATAAACTTCGTCGCAGAATCGGCGTGGTTTTTCAAGATTATCGCCTTTTGCCCGACCTTAACGTCTGGGAAAATATTGCCACCCCACTTTATATAGTTGGCAAATCAGATCAAGAAATTGAGCAACGAGTCAGCGATCTTCTTAATCTAATTAACTTAACCCACAAAGCGGCAGATTTTCCAAGCCAATTGTCTGGAGGAGAATCGCAAAGAGTAGCAATCGCTCGCGCTCTTGCTTTAGGTCCGGAATTAATTTTTGCAGATGAACCAACGGGCAACCTTGACCCTCTTACTTCCAAAAGTATTGCGGTTTTACTTGATAAAATTAATGAGTTGGGAACAACCATCATTATTTCCACTCATGACTTAACTTTGCTTGATTACTTTGCTTCAAGAAGACACTTAAAATTAGAAAATTCTCAAATAGTTGAAAGCAATAAACAAGAAAAAATTATCAAAAAAATAGATAATTCAACAAATGAAAGCAAAGATATCTCTAGCAATACGACTTCTATCAATGAAATTGAAAATCAAACAAATAACTTAAACAAAACGAAAATTGAAAGTGACGAAGATCAATCAGATCAAAAGAAATCCATTAATCACTGGTGGACAAAATTAACTTCTATTTTTAAAAGAAAAAATCAAACTTCTATTAATGAAACTGAATTGATTTTTATTGATTCAAACATCAGTGATAAAAATGGTATTAACGGCGAACCTGAATCTGAAATTAACACTTCTACAGATGAAAGTAATAAGAATGCCGATTCAATTATGGATATAAACAACCCACAAGGCTCTGAAATTTCGATTGAAGATTCAAATACACAAAATAATTTCACACAAGTAACAATAAGTATCGATGAAAACAGTTCAAATACAAAACCGCATGTTTTGAAATTAAGCAGTCCGGATTCAAAATTAGCAGAGAATGAGGTCTCGTCAAAGTCACATTTATTTGATGAATCCAATTTGAAGCAAGAAAAATCAGAAAAGAAATCATCACCCCATCATACAAAAAAGAAAAAAAATGAAAAATCCGTTCAAGATAAAGTAAAACACAAATCCAAGGATTAATTCATGCGAGCTTTCAAATCAGCATTAATTTCCATACGCAGATCGCCCTATCAAGCACTAGCATCGGTATTACTTCTCACTGTGACTTCGATTTTAGTTTTTTCTTTATCTTTTTTAATGGTGGGAGCTCAATTAATTCTCAAATATTATGAAGCCCAACCTCAGGTTGTTGCATTTATTAACATTGATACTTTAGAAGAAGAAGTTTCGCAAGTGATTAGCGCTTTGGAGGAAAAAAGTTACATTGCATCCGTTAATTACACAAATCAAGATCAAGCTTTGGAAATTTACAAAGAAGCCTATGCTACTAGGCCAAGATTACTCGAGCTAGTCACTCCGCAAATGTTACCCGCAAGCTTGGAATTAAATGCTACGGATATTTCTTCATTAGCTCAAATTAAAAAAGATTTGCTGAATTTTCCCATTATTGATGAAGTGATTTTACAAGAAGATGTAATAGCAACATTTGCAACCATTACCAATTTTATGAGGATTATTGGGATAATTTTTGCCGGACTAATGGCGTTTTTATCATTTCTAATTATTATGATCGTTATAAGCATGAAAATGCAGTCCAAAAGAGCAACAATTTTTACTCAAAGGCTTTTGGGTGCCAGTAAGTATTATGTGACCGCACCCTACATGATTGAAGGTATAATTTACGGATTTTTAGGCGGAATGATTGGTTGGGGTATAGTAGTGTTATCCGTATTTTACTTCGCGCCCACCATTCAAGAATACATTAGAGAGGTAAAGCTTTATCCTATTGATGTATTTTTTCTTTTATATCAAGCCTTAATTGGTATTGGATTGTGCATGCTAATTGGCATGATCGCTGGTCAAGTTGCGGCCAATCGCATGATGAAACGCATTTAATCACATGAAGAAATTTAATTACTTGTTTTTTTTCATCTTTGGATTTTTGTCAATATTTTTGCTATTGATTAAAGAAATGAGTGAACAAAGTTTGGTGCTGGCACAATCCGCTTGCGAGCAAACTTGTGTTAAGTCTGAAGATGATACAGATTCTTACTTGAAGTGCGTCAATGAAAAAAAAGCATGTTTAGAAGCAACTTTAAGAAATATTCAATCTCAAAAAGTCACTCTCAACAACACCATCGCCTTAATTAATGGCAAAGTCGCACTGCAAGAACTGCAAATTCAACGCACCGAAGCCGAGCTAACCAGACTGGAGAAAGAAGTTAATGAATTGACAAAAAGAATCTCCGGCCTGAATGTGTCATTGGACAAATTATCCAACCTGTTGGTGGAAAGAATTCAAGAGCAATATAAAGCGATTAGAGTCACCGCAATTTCTTCAGCATTAAGCGCCAAATATTTGGCTCAAGCAGTGAGTAAGGCTTCATATGCCGCTCACACCGGAGAGAGAACTGCGGAAGCAATGGAAAGAGCGGAATTACAAAGAATTGAGTATGATGCTCAAAAAATTATCAAAGAAGAAAAACAAGAAGAAGTGGAAGTTAAAAAATCTCAGTTGGAAAAAGAGCAGCAAGTTCTCACTAAGCAAAGATCCGAACAACAGTTTTTATTGAATGAAACAGCCAACGATGAAAAGAAGTTTCAAGAGTTATTGGCAAAAACGATGGCGGAAATTGATGCCATTCAATCCATTATCTCTGGAAAGGGCTCAGAATCTAAAGTTGGCGCGGTTAATGAAGGAGAACGTATTGCCAGTGTAATTCAAGGAGCCAGTACTTGCTCGACCGGTACTCATTTACATTTTGAAGTAGTAAAAGATAAAGTACATCGTGATCCGGCTGGCTTTTTGAAAAATGTCAGCATTACTTGGAATAATTCACCAGACGGAGCTTTTGGCTTGGGCGGAGATTGGAACTGGCCTCTGAATGATCCGGTGAGAATTACTCAGGGTTATGGAATGACATATTATGCAAGAGTGCGGCGCGCCTATGGAGGCGCGCCGCACACCGGTATTGATTT
>CAZTME010000001.1:12255-30494 GCA_964614795.1 uncultured Pseudomonadales bacterium
TTCAAAAAACGGTGATGCCACAGTTAAAGCGGTTAAAAAGGGCACTTTGTATCGTGGCTCAATTCGCTGTGGAGGCGGGCAACTCAAATACGTAAAACTGGAGCACGACGAAGGTGGTTACAGCACATATTATTTACATGTTAATTACTAATTTTTAAAAAATTCTTATCTTACTTTCACTCGCTAATTAGATAATGATCTTAAAAAAAGGCTCATTAGGCATGATTTGCCATCATGATATATGAACTAATTTTTATCTCCGATACTTCAGATTGTAAATCAGCTTAAATTAAGCTCTCATCTCTAACTTAAATCTCAAAAACAAAAAAGTTGAGCATAAAATTTTCATAATGTTCCTCATGTAACAATTATCAATCCCATAGTAGTTGACATTGGGATTATTTTCTTATATAATTAATGACAGTTTGTAATACTTATATAGTAAAATGGAGTTAACATGACAAAAACAGGTGTGATTTTTCTTTCACTATTTTTAGCCGTCATTCTCATTGGTTCGAGTGTTGTAATGGCAGTTGCTCAAGATAGATCTGCTGAGCAAGAATTTAATGCCTCGCAATCTCAATCCATGACTACCGAATGCACCACTGGCGCTTACGGTCAAAGCTCAACTTGTAAAACTACCGGCTCTCAATCTCAAAGTATTTCCGGACGTCAAATTGTCTATACTCAACCACAAGTTGCGGGCGTTAGAACTCACACTCCGGTCAATACAGCATTGGATACTCAAGCCATGATGATGCTAATGGGTACTGGTTTAACCGGAATTGCGGCGTTTGCCGGCTATCTCAAACTTAAATAATCGAATTTTTTTGTCCTATAAGAACATTTCCCGAAAAAACGCGTCGTAAATGGAAATGATTATCTTGAGAATCAATTTCTAAAGATTTCTTTGCTTCGGTTGACTCCCTCAATATTTAGAAAGCTAAATTTCACTTCAATTTCGCGCACACTTTCTTCAGGATGAAGGGGATTGAAGCATTGCCCCCCCCAACCAAGTTCCTGTGCAGTTTCGATATTATTTAAAGAATCATCGATTAAAAATGGACTATGCGAATCCCCAATGATCTCTTGTGCATGCAGAAATATTCGTGGATCTGGCTTTACTAAGCCAACTTCACATGATTGAACTACCACATGATACTCGATGTCTGGAATAATTCCTCTTGATTTTATCAAATCGAAAACCTCTGGATAAATGTTGGTGATAATTCCTATTGGATTGCCATTAATATAAAGTTCAAGCATCAGATCTCGAGTTGTTTGTATTGGTTGAAAAAAACCTACCCACCACTGTGCAAAATTTTCTATTCCGGTAGATTTGTTAAATATTTTCTCATAAATTCTCAGAAGCTCTTGAGGTCTCATTTCACCTTTGCAGATTTTGTCATCGTATTGAAAAAAAACATCTTTCACGTTTTGAATATCTACTTCAAAAATTTCTGCTAACTTTTCCAGCCCTCCTGAAAATGAAAACACTACATTACCCAGATCGAAAAAGAAAAATGGTTTTTTGCTCATGAAAATTCAATGAAAAGTCTATCGACAAAGTTTTAATGAGCTATTCTACCATTTTACTTATGATTTGTTTATAAGAAGAATGGCGTACAACTTTCCTACGGTTTTTGTAAGATTTTAATTGTATAAGATAAATTGCTAAATCAATTTCCTGAGTATTTCTTGATATACACAACTCTCAAAACCAAATGTCAGATTTTTCTTGCTCTACAACAGATGATGTGTCCATTAAATCAATATCATTTCGCATTCCAATTGATCTCTCAACGATTAATCGATTATTTCTTTACACTCTAACAAATTTATGCTAACTGTTAATTCACAATTTTATTTTTTCCTTATTTTGATTTTGTTATTGAGTTTTTTTTGCTTCCAAACCTCGTTAAAAATTCACGCACAAGTTCCAGTTCCTCAAATCATTATTTCAGAAGTTTACGCTCAACCTGATTCTGGTGAACAAGAATGGATTGAACTTCAAAATTTGAGTAATGAAACAATAAATCTTAATCATTGGTACATAACAGATGTCTTATCTTCTCCTGCTGTGATTTATCAATTTGATGCTTTAGCCAACATCGCAGAACAAGAGAAAATTGTCATAAATTTAAACTCTCAAAAACTAAATAACACCGCAGATGGTGTGAGATTAATTGATGCAAATGGCATTATTCATCATTCAATGGATTACTCGAGTTCAACGAAAAAATTAAGTTGGCAGTTTTTGAACAATAGTTGGTGCGAAGCGATTCCTACTCCACTTACAAATAATGTGTGTGGCAACAATTTAAATAATCCTCCTATAAATACTTCCAGCACAATTTCCGCCCAAACATCCCAACTTCCTTCTCCCCTGCCAACTCCGACTCCTTCGCCAACACCCACCGCAGCATCGGAGTCTCTCACACACCTTGCGTCTAATCTGCAAATTACCGAAGTTTCTCCTTGCCCATCCGATAATCGCGAATGGATAGAAGTTTACAATCCAAATTCTCATGATATTGAAGTTTTTTTAACAATCGTTGATGATCAACAAAATAAACGCTATGTTTCCGGAGAAGCGAAAGCAAATCAGTATGCAGTTCTATACTTATCCTCCTCAATTTTAAATAATGCCGGCGATAGAATTAAAATCACAGGTGAAACAGGAGAATTATTAAATTTGAGCTACGAAGCTTGCCCAACTGGTCAAAGCTTGGGTCTTCTCAATAATGTTTGGGATTGGCTCAATCCCACTCCCGGTGGTGAAAATCAACCCAATCAAAATTCCTCACCTCCATTAACCCAAGAAATTTCCAAACCGATTTTCGTGAGTTCCGGTTCAAAAGAAAGTCAAACATCTACACAAACAATCTTGCCTTCAAAGGAAAGTGAGAAAATTCAAATTAACAAATCAGACTCACCAACAATAGTTATTAATGACGTGTGGAAAAATCAGGTTGCTCTGCCAAAAGTTCTCGCTCAAACAGAATTCCTCACGAATGCTCACATTAAAGAAGGTCTTAATGATGAGTTAAATATTTCTGCTTTTAATTCAGTTGAATATTCTTCAGACAATTCAAATCAAATTTCTCCTAAATTAAAATGGCTGGCAACCATTCTAATCACCCTTGGTGGTTGGTTGATCGTGTATACTTCATACATACCTTCATATGCTCATTGGAAACAAAAATATTTTCACTTGGTTAAACGCCGTTTTACCCCCAGTCTTGTGGGCCAGTTTAATTTTTTTCCTGAGTCATCAATCAACTCTACCAAGTCCTGACGTTTTTCAACTGGATTTTCTTTTTAAAAAAACCGCACACATGGTGGTATATGCAGTTTTATACCTGCTTTTGTGGCGAGCAACATGGCTCATTATTCATCCTGGACATACAAAAATACAGTGGACTGCACCACTCATTTTAACTTTTGTCTATGCCATGGCCGATGAATTACATCAAAGTTTGGTCCCTGGAAGATCACCAACAATCAGAGATCTTGGATATGATAGTTTGGGAATGATAGTAGCCATGCTTTGGTGGTATCGGTATATCTGATTTTTTTGCCAGTTTGGTACTTGACGATAACTCAGTATCTATTACACTTGCAATATTGGTAATAAATAGACTTATCGCATAATTAACGCATTTATAGGTTAAGCCATTAACTTAAAAAGCTTCATGTTAGAATTATGTAGTTAGTCTATAATAATAACTAGTCATAGTAGATTCAGTTATTGTATGGTATATCTACCATAATCATAAAAAGAAAGGAAACAATGACCAAGTCACAACTGATAGCCATTGTTGCAAAAAGAGCCCATTTAACCAAACGTGCCGCCACCGAAGCAGTTGAGGCGTTATTTGAAGAAATGACAAAATCACTGAAAAAGGGTGAAAAAGTTGTCATTTCCGGCTTCGGCACATTTTATGTTTCAGCAGTTAAAGATAAACAAGTCGTACCTTTTGGCAATGAAAAGAAGCGCCAAACCATTAAATCCCACAGAGTGGTTAACTTCAAGGTTGGCAAACCTCTTCGAAAAATTGTTTGGTAAGCTTGAGCTGTCTGTTTAGCCAATCTTATCTAGATGTTAACTGAATATTTTCTTATTTTGAAAAAAGTTTAATATGTGATTTTTGTTTTTGAGTGAGTGCTTATGGCCAATCAAGCTCAAATAATAGTGAAGAACTTAACTAAAAGTTTTTCTGTTAATGAAAAAGAGAGTGGTCTTTCCGGATCAATAAAATCTTTTTTCAGAACTTCAAAAAAAACAATCACGGCCGTAGATAATATTTCTTTTGACATCAATCAAGGTGAGATCGTTGGTTTTATTGGCAAAAATGGAGCTGGAAAAACCACCACATTAAAAATTCTTTCCGGTTTATTACATCCAACCTCAGGTACCGCCCAAGTTTTCGGTTTTACGCCATGGGAAAGAAAAACCGATTTTCTCAAGCAATTTTCTATAGTAATGGGACAAAAATCTCAATTGTGGTGGGATTTGCCACCGATTGAAACGTTTCAATTAAATAAAGCACTGTTTTCAATTCCGGAGAAACATTACAAAAAAACACTTAATCATTTAGTCTCAATTTTACAAGTAGAAAACATCCTTCATAATCAAGTAAGAAAATTGAGCTTAGGCCAACGCATGAAGTGCGAACTCATCGCTTCACTCTTACACTCTCCCAGAGTATTACTCTTAGACGAACCTACCATTGGTCTTGACGTGGTGATGCAAAAAACTTTACGTGACTTTATTAAAATTTACAATCAGGAATTTCAAGCAACAATCATTTTAACCAGTCACTATATGGACGACGTCAAACAACTTTGTCAGCGTACGCTCATTATTGATGAGGGAAAACTTTTATATGATGGGTCATTATCTGGACTAATTGATAAATATGCTCACTCAAAAATTATTTCTATGGTTTTTTCCAAAGATGTGACTTTGCAACAAGTAAAACAAATCGGTCAAATCAAGGAATTTGCTCAAGATGGCTCTGCTCAAACTGCTACAGTCATTGTTTCCAAAAAAGAGGCAACCAATAAAGCCAGTCAAGCATTTAAACTTTTGCCGGTTGCGGATATCACAATTCAAGAAGCTCCACTAGAGGCCATTATTCGTGATGTTTTTTTAGATTTGCACTCGAATAAAAAATTAAACTAGTTGATCAATAAAAGCATAGAAAAAATCATTGCGTACATATTAAGGACATGTGAATAATAAAATATACTTCCGAATTGAATTAGTCCATAGATCGAGATCTAAAGGTTACTTAAATTCATATATGCATCAGACTTATCACACAATAATGTCACGGTTTTTTCTAGGTCATGAATTTATTAAGCGACAAGTCTATTCTTAATTATGACTGAATTATCCAAATATTATTCACTCTTACAAATAAATTGGCAAAATGGATTAGTTTATAAAACTAATTTTTTACTTTGGCGATTTAGACAAGTAATTACCACGTTATTGCCATTGGCTATATGGCATGGAGTTTTTACTAACACATCGTCATTCTTAGGATACTCATTCGATGAAATGATCGCCTATATTTTATTGGGCGGTTTCACCAGTACGATTATTTTCTCAACCGCTTTGCATGACTTACCAGGAAAGGTATATTCCGGTGAGTTGAGCAATGTATTACTTAAACCGATCGGATTATTTAAATTTGCCTGGATAACAGATATTGCAGATAAATTAAAAAACACTCTTTTTGTTGTGATTGAACTTCTATTTTTTTGGTTAATATTTCAGCCACAAGTGCAACCACCAAGTTTAAGCGTTTTCAGCCTTTTTTTGCTTTGGTTAATTTTTGGCATACTCATTCATTTTTATGTTGAAATGCTTTTTGGCGCGATCGGTTTTTGGTCACCAGATGTTTGGGGACCAAAATTTATTTTTTTCATCGTGGTGGAAATCAGTTCCGGTCGACTCTTTCCTCTGGATATTCTGCCAACAACCCTTCAGCAAATACTATTTTTGACACCTTTTCCATTTTTTGGTTTCGCTCAAACACAACTACTGCTAAATCGATTGTCCAGTGATCAAATTTGGCAGATATCAATGAGTCTTATCTTTTGGACGATTTTTCTTTGGTTAATTGCCAAAATCGTTTGGCAAAAAGGATTGAAAGATTATGCTTCAACCGGACAATAAACATATGCTATATTCTCATTCTATTTTTTCATTCAGCTCACTGCAATTATTCTTCATCAAATCAATGAAAAAACTTCATCTTTATCTGCAAGTTTGGCTTCAATTTGGCAAAATGTCATTACAACTTTCTTTTGTTAATAGCTATACTCTATTTTTTTTCTTCATTGGTAAATTATTAAGATACGCAATGATGCTTTTAGTTCTTGTGATTTTAAGAAACAACACCCAAGCGGTTGGATCTTATTCAGTTGATCAAATGATTGTTTTTTTCTTGGTTTTTCAAACTGTTGATGTTTTTACTCAAATGATTTTCAGAGGAGTTTATGAATTTTCCAGATTAATCAGAACCGGCAGTTTTGATTACGAGCTTTTAAAACCCATTAATCCTATTTTTCGAGCGTTGCTGGGCAATCCGGATTTCAACGATGTGATTTATGCTATCACCACTTTATTTATTAATTTTTTTATCATTACCCAACTTGATGTACAAATCACTGCTCAGTCGATATTTTTATTTTGTTTATTAATTATAAATAGCATAATCATCTCGGCCTCATTCCACATCATTGTTTTAACGCTTGCAATTTTTGTTGTGGAAATCGATAGCGCGGTCTGGTTGTATAGAGATATTTCCAAACTGGGTCAAATCCCGTTAAACTTGCATTTTTTACCGGTTAGAGCTTTACTTTATCTCATTCCCATTGGAGCAATGATTACTGTACCAGCTGAAGTATTGTTGGGTTTAAAACCCAGTCTCGGCGTGCTTTTAACTTTTATAATCGGTTTTCTTAGCCTAGGCACTACTTTATTGATATGGAAAAAAGCCTTGGCTCATTATACGAGTGCAAGTAGTTAAAATACTTATCGATAGAGTTGATGTAATAGACTTATCGCGCAACAAAAACAAGAATGAAATGATATAGATTATTGACAAAGAATCCAGTTTTTAACGCTTTGGAGATTGGCGTTTTCTTCGAGCCTTACCACCCATTCCAATTTTTCTGGATTCTTTCATGCGGTCATCTCTGGTTAATAAGCCGGCTTGTTTAAGAAGTGGTCTTAAATCGGCGTTGAGTTGAATTAAAGCTCGAGAAATACCGTGAGTAACCGCCTCAAGTTGAGCATCTATGCCGGAGCCCTTCACTTTAATACTAACTCCGTATTTGCCTTTCGTACCGGTCACTTCAAAAGGTTGAAGATACTTGGCTTGAGCCTGACGAATACCGCCAAAATAGTCGTTAGCAATTTTATCATTTACGACAAAATCTCCTTGTTCCTCATAAATTCTCACTCGTGCAGTAGCAGTCTTTCGACGTCCCACGGCCTCTACATAATGACCTGTGGGTAAATGAAAAACAGTTTTAGTTGCAGTGTTTTTACTTGTTGAAGCAACCACTGCCTTTTTGACAACTTTTTGCACTTTGTTTTTTTTAGATCTTTTTAATGCCATATATGCTTTTATTGATTAAAATGTGTACTGTGAGGATGTGTAGCTTCCGGATAAATTTTAAGTCTTTTCATGCGAGCTGATCGAAGAGAATTTTTTGGCAACATTGAATAAACTGCATTTTCGATAATTTTCACCGGCTGCTCTTCTTGAAGTTTGGCAAAATTAGCTACTTTCATACCACCGGGCATGAGAGAATGAGAAAAATATTCTTTCTTAAGTGCTTTGTTGCGCGTTACCACCACATGAGCGGCGTTAATCACTACTACCGCATCTCCACCATCAATGTGAGGTGAGAAAGTGGGTTTGTTTTTACCCATTAATAACTGAGAGATTTGTGTTGCCACACGACCCAACACCTGGTCTTTAACATCGACTAAGTGCCACTCTCTATTTACAGCTGATTTGGGCTGTGAATAAGTTTTTTTCATTTTGAAGCTTTCTTCTCTTTAACAGTTGCTTTCTCTTTTTTTTCTTCGGCAACTTGATTATTCTTAACTTTGTTATTTTTTTTCTCTATTGAATGATCGCTGTTTGGTTTTGAAATTTCCACAGTTTCCACCCAAGTTACATGGGCCATAGGGGCATTATCTCCCGCTCGATTACCAAGATAAGAAATTTTTGTGATACCCGACTTATGTTGATTTAAAGCCGGAACATAACAATCGACCAACAAATTTGCAATATCTCTCTTGCCAAAATACTGATGGAGTTGTCGACGAGCATGCACATCACCTGTGCGAGCTATAGTGAATAACTTGTCCATACTTCTTTGCAACTCTTTTGTTTTGGGTTGCGTTGTTGTAATATGACCGTTTTCAATTAAACAAACGCACAAAGATTTAAGCAAAGCATTTCGAGCTTTTGTGTTGCGGCTGAACTTACGTCCAGATTTTCTATGTCTCATAAAAATTCCTTGTAATCAAACTATGCTCCCAAAGAAACTCCTTTTTTTTGCAGAGCTTCATCAACAACTTCGACACTTTTTTCGCCCAAATTCTTAACTTTAGCAACTACGCCTTTTGGAGCACCGACCAAATCACCCACTGTTCGATAACCACCTTTTCTTAAAGCATTGGCAATCCGAGTGGGTAAATCCAATTCTTCAACAGTGAGGCGTAAAACTTCGGCTTCTTCCGGAGAAACAGCTGAAACAGGCTTGTGTTCTTCGATTATTACCGGTGAAATTATTTGTGTGAATTGTTTAACTAGAATTTCTGCACTTTTTACAACTGCGTCTTCCGGTAAAATTGAACCATCGGTTTTAACTTGTAAAATCAATTTGTCAAAATCGGTTCTGCGACCAACACGAGTGGATTGCACTGTGTAGGATACTCTGATTACCGGAGAAAATAATGCATCCATGGGAATTCTTCCCAATTCTGAGGACTGCTCATCTGCCAATTGATAGCCTTCTCCCGTTGCCACAGTCATTTCCATTTCCAAAGTTTTACCTTTAGCTACAGTAGCAATAATCTGATCTTTATTGATAACAGTAAATCCTGCTTCGGGATCAAGATCGCCAGCGGTTACAGTTTTAGGTCCAGTAATATTCAATCTGACAACTCCTTGACCTTCTCTTTCGGCTCTAAATCTAACCTGTTTAAGATTAAGCGTAATTTCCAAAACATCCTCACTCACGCCCTCAATTGCCGAAAATTGATGATCAACACCCTCAATGCGCACACTGGTCAAGGCCGCACCTGTTAGTGAAGATAACAAAACTCGACGTAAAGCGTTACCCAGAGTGTGTCCATAGCCGGATTCCAAGGGTTCAAAAACAATTGTTGCTTCCGAAGGACTTCCGTCTTGAACTTTCATCGTAAACGATGGATTATGTGTTTGTTGATTGGTCATATATTTGTCTCCTGTTTCACCTCTCTTGCTATTTGCAAGAAATCTGTGGCCAGACTTTTATCGGCTGTAATACTCTACTACTAATTGTTCTTCCAAAACTTCGGTTATATCAACTCTTTCAGGTTTGCGCGCCACTTTTACCACGGCGCTTTTTTTCTGTAGCCAAGCGGGTAAGGCAGGCTCTTCTTTGATTAACTCACTTACAACTGGAATGCTCATGGCTTTTTTGCTAAGAGTGATAACATCATTAACTTTTACTTGATATGAAGGAATACTCAATCTTTTTTGATTGACATAAACATGACCATGATTGACGATTTGTCTAGCCGAAGCGCGAGTGGGGGCCAGTCCAGCTCGATAAACAACATTGTCAAGTCTTGATTCTAAGAAAACCAAAAGCATTTCGCCCGTATTTCCATGACTTTTGGTTGCCCGTTCATAAGTTTTGTGCAATTGTTTTTCCGTAATACCATAGGTAAAGCGTAATTTTTGTTTTTCTTTTAATTGAGCGCCATAATCTGAATTGCGACGTCGTGATTTGGCTCCATGCTGTCCAGGTGGCACACTTAATCTACGCGCCACTTTCAAACCATTGGTTTTTAAACCTAAATCTTGGCCGACTGCTCTGGATAATTTATTCTTTGGTCCAATATAACGTGACATAATTGATAGTCCTTATTTGTTGTGCTTAGCTTTTCTTGGTCGAGTACCATTGTGCGGATTGGGAGTTACATCGGCAATTTGAGTAACTTTAAAACCTTGAGCTTTTAGCACTCTTAAAGCCACGTCTCTTCCCGGACCCGGTCCTTTAATAAATACTTCAACCGACTGCATGCCAAAATTGCGTGCTTTATTTAAAGCGTTTTCAATGGTAATAGTTGCTGCGTAAGGAGTAGATTTTCTTGTGCCGGAGAAACCCGATTCACCGGCACTAGACCAACAAACTACATTTCCATTAGTATCTGTCACACTGGCTAAAGTGGTGTTAAAAGTTGCAGTCACATAAAGCCTGCCTTTTGGTATGGCTTTTATAGTGGATTTTCTGCTTGTGGTTGATTGAACTCTTGGCATATGATGATTTCCGGTATTACTTGGCAGTATTTGCTTCTAGCTTAGCAGCGGCTTCTTTGGTTAAAGCACCCACAGTTCTTCGCTTGGCACCTCCTCGGGCATTACGAGAATTACTTCTAGTTCTTTGACCCCTGGAAGGAAGTTTGGCGATGTGACGAGAACCTCTATAAGTTTTAATTCTTTTTAAACGATCGATATTTTCTGATACAATGCGACGCAGATCTCCTTCAGTGGGAAATCGCTCAATAATTCTTTGAATACGATTTATTTCATCACTGCTTAAATCTCGGGTGCGCTTGTCAGGATTGATGTTTGCCTCAGCTAAAATTTCTCCGGCTTTCGTGCGACCAACTCCATAAATACTTTGCAAAGAAAATAAGACTTTTTTGTGTTCCGGAAGGTCTATACCTGCAATTCTAATCATAAACTCTTTCTTTGTAAGAATTAACCTTGTCTTTGTTTATGTTTGGGGTTTTTACAAATCACACGCAAAACACCTTTACGGCGGATAAATTTGCAGTGTAGGCACATTTTGCGAAGTGATGTTTTAACTTTCATAGCAAGGAGTGAAATATATCAGGAAAATACCATTTTGAAAAGAAGCAAAATTAATGCGAATCAGTTTTTGTTGATCTAAAGGTAATTTTACATCTATTGAGGTCATATTTTGTGACATAACCTTTAACTTCATCGCCTGGAAGTACACGAATTCGGAACAAACGCATTTTTCCAACCAACGTCCCTAATAAAACTTTATCTTGAAGTTGAGTAATGCTTGACTGAGTAATGCGTACTCTAAACATAGTATTTGGCAAACATTCCTGAACCACTCCGGCAAAATCAAATCTGTCTGGATGACCTTCTGAAGGACTAGAAAAATCCACCTGCCTCTTGGCTTTAGCTGATCTTTTATGTTGTTGAACTTTTCCCATATATACTTTTAATTTTTTTATAAATTTTAAAAGTGGTCTGATCTTCTAAGGATCATCACCAATTCGTAGTTAATAAAGCAAAAGCAACAAATTGTCATGAAGAGTATTGTATGTTTTTAAAACACTCGCTTCAAAATAAAACGAGACTTTTGCAATAAATGTACCGTATTAGACTGGTTGCGCAACAAGAACATGAATTAAGAAGCCATGTTTTTATTGTGCGACGAGTCTATTATACCATTAAACTGGTCGCAGAATGAAAATAGAAATTCTTTAATTGTTTTTTTAGTCGTTTTTTGTGTTACTTACTCATCAATTGGCAATACCCACCATCAGCAAATGCCTTGAAAATTTTCCAATAGATTTATTACGCGACAAGCTCATTTATCGAAGGTTGAGTCAGAACAAAAGGCTGATTATTTCCCACTAAAACCGTTTCTTCAAACATCGCGGTTAACGAGCCGTCTGCCGATCTATAAGTCCAGCCATCTCTATCTACAACCAAATCGGGTTTACCTTGACAATACATAATTTCGACCGCAATCGTCTGACCCGCCCGCAATAAGATTTTCTGATCCTTAGGATTGGCCACACAAGGAATATTTGGTGGCATATGCAGTTTTTCACCGATGCCATGACCGGTCAATTGAGAAACGACACTGGCTCCACCAGTACGAGCCGTTTGTTCCATTTGTGTACTTAAATCATAAACTGAAGAACGAGAAGAAACTTGATTAATAGCGTTATATAATGCTTTTCTGCCTAATTCAAGAAATTTGACTGTTTTTTTTGCAATCGGTTCCACTGCCACAGTCATTGTCGAATCAACATGATATCCCTGCCAAATAAGACCAACATCTATGGTAATTACATCTCCAGGTTTTATGACATAGGCAGAAGGTATACCATGGCACAAAGCGTCATTTGCCATCAAGCAAGTTGCCCAATGATAACCGGGTACTGTTGAAAAACTTGGAAGGGCTTTTTTTGATTTGATTAATTCTTGAGCCAATTTTTCCAATTGATTAAAACTTACTCCAGCTTTAACTGCCTTAATTAGCTCTAAACGAACCCAACCCAGAATTTTACCACCCTCAATCATGGCTTTTACTCTTATTTGATCGTTTTTGGCAAGCGAGTTGATATTCAAGTCCATAAAAATTACTTACTGGGTTTTTCGATTGTATCAAGAGTGGCAACTATATTTTGGAAAACTGCTTCCACCGATTCTTCACCATTGATTCTAACTAACTTCCCTATCGATTCATAATAGTCTACCACCGGCAAGGTAAATTCAAAAAATGATTCAATGCGCTTACGAATTGCTTGCAAGGTTTCATCTTCTCTTTCTTGATTGCGTCCACTGATTCTCCAAAGCGCCTCACCTTTTGACACATCTAAGTAAACCACTTTATCAATTGAGCCGTTGAATGCTTCGGCTTGAACAACGGTTCTGGGAAAACCATCCAGGATGTAACCTCGACTATATTCAGGTTTTTCCAAATATGTAAGTACTACTTCTAAAGTTGTGTCATCTGGAACCAGAATACCGGCATTTAGTGTTTCCTTGAGCCATCTGCCCAATTTGGTTTTTTCTTTGGCCATTTCTCTAAAAATGTGTCCGGAAGAAAGATAGGGAATGTTGTATCTTGCGGAAAGCAAATTGCCTTGAGTTGATTTGCCCGCTCCCTGAATGCCAATTAAAACTAACTTCATACTGCCTTTCTTAGGTGTACTTGTCGTAATTGTGTTCTAATAATTGACTATCGATTTGTTTAGTAGTTTCCAAGATAACTGATACAACAATTAATACACTCGTACCACCGATTGCCAAAGCCTGCACGCCCGTTAGTTGTTGAGCGATAATTGGCAAAATGGCAATGGTGCCCAAAAAAATTGCTCCGGCCAAAGTGATTCTCGTCACAACAAATTCAAGGAATTTTTTCGTTGGGCTCCCTGGTCTAATTCCAGGCACATAAGCTCCACTTTTTTTCAATTCCTTAGAAAGATCTTCAGCATTAAAAAAGACAAGTGCCGAAAAATAAGTGAAAACAAATACAACAGCAAAATAAACCCCCATGTATAACCAAGACGTGGGAGAAAAGTATCTGGTTAACCACTGGCCGATTTCTTTCAATATTGCTACATCTGATTGCACAAAAAGTTCGGCCGCAAAAGAAGGCACGATCATTAATGTAACTGCAAAAATAATTGGCAAAACACCGGTTACATTAACTTTGATTGGTAAAAATGAAGACTGACCACCAAACTGCTGACTGCCTCTAATCCTTCTGGCGTATTGGATTGGCACTCTTCTCACTGCTTCATTCATAAAAACAACAGTCAACATAACGACGAAACTCACAGCAACACCAAACAATGTGGCGGTGATGTTTTCCGCATTGGTTAACACGCTCATTTGGCCTAAAAGTTGCGGTAATTGACTTAAAATACCCGCCAATAAAATCATTGAAATACCATTTCCCAATCCGTAACGCGAAACCAATTCACCCAACCACATCACTAAAGTGGCGCCCGCCACTAAAGTGCTAATCATTACTACAACAATAAGCGGGTCTTGAGCGGTTAACAAACCTTGAGATCTCAAAAGTAACAAAACAGAAATGCTTTGCAAAACCGCTAAAGGTACGGAAAGAAGACGTGTGTATTGATTGAACTGCTCTTTTCCCGCCTCTCCTTCTTTCTGCATTTCCTTTAATTTAGGAATAACCAGAGAAAGCAACTGCATAATAATTGAGGCGGTAATAAAAGCTTGAATTCCCACTGCCACCACAGAAAAGTTAGCCAAAGTTCCTCCGGAAAAAATATTTAACAAACTGAAAAATTGATTACTGCCAAAAATGCTTTGTAGTGCCGGAGTATCTACCCCAGGAAGAGGAATGCTTGCCAGCAAACGGAAAACACCAAAAAGCAAAGCCGTAAACAATAACTTGCGCTTAATGGCAGAGCTGGAAGCAACTTTTTTGAGAAATGTGATTGTGTATTGCACGAACTGTGTTATACCACTTTACCACCAGCAGATTCAATTCGAGTTTTTGCTGTGGCAGAAGTAGCAATTCCTTCTACGGTAACTGGTTTAGAAATAGTTCCGGTGGCAATAATTTTCACTTTTTTGTATTGTGGTTTTAAAATACCAATCAATTTTAATGTTTCTCTAGAGATTGTTTCGGCTTGGATGGCTTGCAAATCATTAAGTGTTAATTCCAAGGTTGGTTTTACAACTTCCAATCGTTTTTTTCCGCGCAACATAGGCAATCTTTTAACCAATGGCAAATTACCACCTTCAAAATACAGAGGAACCTTAGAACCGGATCTTGATTTTTGACCTTTCATACCCCTGGAACTGGTATGACCACCAACACCGGAACCATAGCCACGGCCCACTCTTTTCTTGTTTTTGCTCACTATTGCTGGTAATTTTGAATGAAGTGTCATATTGCGTACTTAGTTTAATTACTATTTTTTGTTGTTTTCTTAACTGATGGTTTTTTGTTTTGAGAAGCCTTTTTTTCAACTGAATGTTTTTTTGTTTCAATATTTTTTTTGACGGTGGTCGATTTTTCAACAGTATTTGCAACAGAATTATTCGATTTTGTTTCTTTCTTGGCAAAGTGAAGTTCTTGACCCGGTCTTTTAGACATTAAAGATTGAATTTCTCTTAAAGCTGCAAAGGTAGCATAAACATTTGAAGCCTGATTACCCGTTCCCAGTATTTTACTGGAAATATCACGAATGCCGGCTGCTTCGACCACAGCTCTCACCGGGCCACCGGCAATAACTCCAGAACCTTGAGGAGCTGGTTTAAGCAAGACTACCGCTGCACCATGTTTAACAGTAACACTAAACGGAATAGTGGTGCCTTTGGTTGGTACAACAATCATTTTCTTTTTAGCTTTTTTCACTCCTTTTTTCATCGCGGCTGAAACATCACCGGCTTTTCCCAAGCCCACACCAACTCGACCTTTTTTATCACCAACCACCATCAAAACAGAAAATCCCATTTTATTTCCACCTTTGGTTTTTTTAGAGACACGAGATACTTGAACCATTTTTTCTTCAAATTCTTTTTCTTGTGTTGGAGTTGATTGATTATGTTGTGACATGTGATTTGATAAATATTTATACTTTAATTTCCGCTTGACGAAGTGCTTGAGCAACGGCAGCCACTCGACCATGATATCGATATTGACCTCTGTCGAATACTGCTTTGTTAACTCCAATTTTCTTAAGTTCTTGAGCTAATTTTTCACCCGCTAATTGAGCAGATTCTGTTTTTGTGATTTTTTTTGCAGACTTGTTTTTAGTTCTTAATTCTCTATCTGAAACTGCCAACATTACTTGAGCCAAATCGTCATTAATAGCTTGAATCCAAATGTATTTATTGGATCTATGCACAGAAATCCTGGGACGATCTTTGGAGCCGTGCAATGACGCTCTGACTCGTTTAACTCTTGCAGTAACAGCGGAGGTTGAATGAAATACTTTGTTCATAGATTCTTCATTAATTACTTAGTTGTAGCTTTACCTTGTTTTCTACGCACTTCTTCATCCGCATATCTAATACCTTTACCCTGATATGGCTCCGGTGGTCGCAAAGCTCTGATATTTGCAGCTACTTGACCAACCGACTGTTTATCAATTCCGGATACTGTAATAGTGTCTTGATTTTCAACTTTGAAGGTAATTCCAGGAATTGCAGACACAATTACCGGATGAGAAAAACCCAAAGCTAATTGTAAACCTTGTCCTTGAGCCTGGGCGCGATAACCTGTGCCAACTAATTTAAGAACTTTACTATATCCTTCAGTAACTCCTAGAATTGCATTTTGCAGTAAGCTTCTAACCAAACCGTGATTGGCTTTGGTTTGTCTCAATTCATTTTTTCTTGAAACCAAAATTCTTTCCGACTCGATCTCGATTGCAATTCCGGTAGCAATTTCAACTTTTTGCTCGCCTTTAGGTCCCTTAATGTGAACTAAATTATCTTGCACAGTCACTGTGGTATTTGCGGGCTTGATGATAGGTGTTCTTCCAATTTTTGACATAAAATCTAATCTCTATTGAGTAAATTACCAAATTTGGCAGAGTAATTCTCCTCCGACATTAATTTTGCGAGCTTGTTTGTCGGTCATCACTCCTTGATTGGTTGTAACAATGGTAATACCATATCCGCCTAAAGTTTTTGGCAAATCGGCAACACCTGCATACAATCTTCTACCGGGCTTAGACAACAGTTTGATTTGAGTAATCATTGGTTTTCTTCCCGAATAAGCAATTTCCAAAACTAAAGGCTGGTGATTTAGATTTTCACTTCGATTAGCTGATTTGAGATAGCCCTCTTTAACCAAAACATTGGCGATAGCCTCTTTCATTTTGGAATGAGGCACCACCACTTGAGCATGACCAGCAAGAGTGGCGTTTTTTATTCGGATGAAAAAATCTGCGATTGGATCAGTCATAATTACTTACTTGATTTAACTACTCCAGGCAACTCTCCTTTGGAAGCCATTTCTCTGAAAGTGAGACGTGACAATCCAAAGTAGCGCATGTAGCCTCTTGGTCGGCCTGTTATTTTACACCTATTGACGCCTCTGGTCGAGATGCGATTTGGATATCTTGTTTCAGATAACAAATACTTCTGACGGGCTGCCAGTTGACGTTGTGATTTAATGATTGCTGATTTTTTTGCCATACTTTCCCTTACTTCGATTCTTCCTTAGTGAAAGGCATGCCGAGTAATTCTAATAACTTTAATGCTTCTTCATTTGTACGAGCGGAGGTAACAATAACCGCTTGCAAACTTCTAATACTATCTATAGCGTCGTACTTAATTTCCGGAAAAATTATTTGCTCATCAATACCTAAGCTGTAATTTCCTGCTCCATCAAAGGCATTTCTGGACACACCTCTGAAATCCTTAACACGTGGTAATGCCACCGAAATCAACTTATTTAAAAATTCCCACATGTATTTACCGCGAAGAGTGACTTTAACTCCCAACGGATCTCCAGCTCTTAACTTAAAAGTGGAAATCGAAGTTCTGGCCAAAGTTACCACAGGTTGTTGTCCAGAAATAACTTTTAATTGTTCCGTCACGTTAGCAATGACTTGCTTTCTTGCTCTGGGATCTTGTGGTTGAGTAACTCCAACGTTAAGAACAATCTTTTCAAGTCTTGGCACCGCAAAAGAATTAGTGATGCCAAACTCTTTTTGTAAAGCTGGAAGTACGAACTGCTGGTAGTGTTGTTGTAATGTTGTCATGTTACTTGTCTTTATTTTGTTTCATTTGCTTTTGAATTAACAATTATTGAGCCGGTTTTTTTGAAAATTCTGGTTTTCTCTCCGGTTTTTGAAACCGAGTAGCCAACTCTGTCCGGTTGACCCTTGTCATTGATAATAGCCACATTGGCTATTGGCAAAGGTCTCTCTCGCTTAACCGATCGACCGGGTTGGCCGGCCATAGGTTTGTAATTTCGGGTATAAAGATTAGCTCCTTCTACCGTTAATTTATTGGCATCGGGATAAGTCTTGAGCACTTTACCCTGCTTGCCTTTATCTTTACCGGCGGTTACGACGACTATGTCACCTACTAATATTTTCATATTTACCACATTTCTTGAGCCAAACTTGCAATTTTGGCGAAGTTTTTTAACTTTACTTCTCTTCCGATTGAACCAAAAACACGCGTGCCAATCGGTTCAGGATTTTTGCGAGATTCCAC
>CAZTME010000002.1:0-25763 GCA_964614795.1 uncultured Pseudomonadales bacterium
ATAACAGCATTCTAGAATCGGTGCCCGTTTCAATTCCTCTTTTAAATTCTGGTCAAATCACTATTCAGGGTCAAGTATTACCCCAACAAGAAGATTTGTCTCTCAAGCTTTATTCATCTCATACAAGTGCTAACCAAGATACGATAATTACTTACACTTTGGAATATGAAAACTTATCTTTAAGTAGTATCCCAATTAGAATCGAAGTGGATTGGAATACTCCTCATGACGATAATCATCACGTGAGTAATTTATTTGATTATGTAGTTGGATCAGCTCAAAAAGGATTCAACAACACAATACCGACTATTTCTCTTCTAGAAAGAAAAATTGTTTGGGACATTCCCCTTTTGCCTGCAAAAAAAGGCAAACAATTAGTTTCATTTCAGCTAAAAACCAAAACTATTCCTCTAGACAGACCTTTGAAGTATTGGGTTAAAGCTCAACTTACCGCTCCTATTTCACTGCCAGAGGTAGTGCAAATGGGAGAATATCGCTTTCTTGAAAATATGAATGAAGCTGAAGATTCTCAAGCTCAACAATTATCAAACAATACTACCACTGAACAAAGTTATGAGAGTGATAATTCTCAAACTACCCTCCAATTGATCAATGACTCAAAATTAAGCATCTCGAGTGTAAATTTTCAGCAAATTGGCGTTAACACCGCAAAATTATTAATAGAAACCTCAATGCCAAGCTCATTGCTTATTGAGTATGGCAAATCACCCAAGACTTTAGCAAATCAAGTGAGAAGTGAGGAATTAAAAACTCAACATTTACTCACCCTAACTCAGTTAGAGCCTGGACAAAAATATTATTTTCATATTCTCGCATCTGCAATTGCTCAACCCCGAAATTATCCAATTTTATCCGACCTTTTTAGTTTTCAATCTTCGGCCACTAATGACCAACCTTCGATTTTGATGGATGAAGTAGTTTTTTCTCCGATCGATTCTCCGCTCAAATTAGAGGCTAAACCTGGGGAACGTCCTTCCATAGTTTTGGCTGAACAACTCAATGGGAGTTTGTCACTTTCGGTAGAAAATGCCACCTATGTCAATGCTGTAGATGTGATTATCATTTCTCAACTTAATAGAACCCGCCATGAATTATCCATAGCTATGACCGAAGTTCGTCCCGGAGAATTTGTAGCCAAACTTCCTTCTTTACCCAAAGGAGATTATTTGGTATCCGCTTCTGTGTCGGATCTCTTGGGCAGTTTTGTTTCAAGCGAATTATTAAGATTAGCCATTTCACCAGCCTTAAAAGTTATTAGTTCCGGAGAAAAAAAAGCCATTGAATTTGCACAATTGACTTTTTTTCGAGTTCATCCCAGGTTAAATACAATGCAGTTAATTCCGGCCGGTTCATTCATAGCTCAAAATCCCGTTTTTACAGATTCAACAGGAAAATTACCACTATCACTTCCAATAGGTTCATATAAAATTTTGGCGTCCGCTCCCGGTTATGAGGATACTGAAATCGGTTTTGTTCTAGGGGCAGAAACAAATTTCCCCACTATTGTGATGAAAGAAAAACACAACTCAGCCCTTCTGGCAAGAATACTCAACATACCGCATTCACTTCAATTCATAGCCCTTTCATCTACTCAACCAATAAAAGACCTTAGATACTCACAAAGAATTTATGAACTGGCTGTGACCAGTAATGTAATACTATTTACATTTTTAAGCTCGTTTGCTTTGGCTGCAA
This sequence comes from uncultured Pseudomonadales bacterium, assembly GCA_964614795.1. Taxonomy (GTDB): domain Bacteria; phylum Patescibacteriota; class Microgenomatia; order UBA1400; family PJMF01; genus CAZTME01. The sequence goes on from CAZTME010000002.1 coordinate 1,717, forward strand.
AACTACAAATTTCCGTTTGGCAAATTCCGTCATATATTATTCTAGGTCTTCGCAAACATTTATTTCCATCCAATAACAAAAATCGTATTATTACCGGCAGGATTTTTGACGCCGTTGATCAACAACCTATTCCTAAAGCTCAAATTTTCTTGCAGACAGATAATCCCACAAAAACAAAGAAAATCTTAAGCGACAAGCAAGGCTATTTTTTTGCAACGACTTTAAATCATTCAACCATTCATTTATTGGTTAAAAGTGACGGTTATTCGCAAGTTGAGAAAAAATTACTTCCAGCCGATCATGGTAAAACTCTCTACATCGGTCTACACTCTCTGGACAATCCAACCAGACAAGGGTTGCGAGACTCAATCCTAATAATTTTTTCGAGTTTTTTTGGCATGTTATTTGAAATTATTCTGTTAATTAGTATTGTTATTCAATTGATGTCCGTTGGCTACGGTCATCCGATTCTCAAGTATTTGCTAGATGTAGTTTTAATTATGAATGTTATTGCTTGGCTAATTTTTCAATATCGAGCTTGGAAAAGCTTTCATTCACCAATCATTACTTCTGCAAATTATCATTCATAAATATAAAGAATCATCGTGTTGATATTGAAAATATGAGCTTCCGCTTGATCCAGATGGAAATTCTTTAAATCTAATTTTGCGATGATTGAATCAATTCATTTGACTTAGTGGGGAGCGAACCGAAATGAATTATTTTTTTTGAGTCTGGACGATACAAAAGCATGTTTCCCGCTATGGGAAAAACTATCACCAAATCGTTTTGTTTGGCATTTGCGAAAAATGGATTGTCTTTAATTAATTGTTCGTCATTAACTACACCTATGACCGGTTGTTCTCTTGGCAGCTCAATCACTTGACTTATTTCTCTTAAAATTAATTCATATTCACTCGCATCCTGTTTGTTGAAAAAATTAAATATCAAAATAGAAATTAAAACAAAAAACAAAGAAATGATGATTAAAACTTTTTTGCTCTTAAAGCGATTATCACTAAAATTAAAGGAGCGATTTTTTTCCGGCTCAATAACAATTTTTCTGGGTTGAAAAGTATGATTGGAATTGGCTGACGACAAATTCATATGTTTTTCATCTTAGCATTTTTCATTTGGGTATGGAAAACACCAATTGATTATTATCATAGGCAGGATATTTTGAAAGAACACCTCTTTGAACAATTTTTTTCGTGTGAGTATTGGGCTCATAAGTTTCAGCCTGCCACTGTCCTTGAGAATTTTTTCGAGCAAAGACCAAAAGATTATCATCATTAATATCCGGATTGATGCCACTTTCCACTAAAGCTCGCATTGGTGAACTCACCCTATACCAAATCTGCCATTCATTTTCACCCCACTCCTGCCATACCACTACTCCCACACTATTAACTTTAGGGTTGCTAATAAATTTTCCAGTTCTGACTTCCACGTTTGTTGAAGAAGGCCATTCTTTAAGCATTAATGACTGATTACCGGAACTATCTTGTTCAATCCAAACAATATAGTTTCCTCTACTATATGTGGCTAGATACTTCTTTTCAGGTAGTGACAAATCGTGCTTAACCCCATCTACAATAACATATAAACGAGATGAGCCATCTTCAGTGATTTCAAGTTTTGCTTCAAGATTATATTGTTTGGATTGTTCTGGCAAGGATTGACGATTTATGACCCACCCAAAAAATGGAATGAAAACTATTAAAACAAATATAAAATACCTGAAGAATTTCGATTGAATTCCTAATTGCAAATAATGATTGAGAAAATTTAAGTAAAACATAAATCAATCTACTCGGGTCATTTCGGTTTTTAATTCATTGGTGAAAATTGTGCCGTGACGTAATTCTTGCTCAGTTGCTTGACGAGTAGTCAAGGTTGGACAAACTGCATAATTACTCAACAATTGATTATTGTGATCTACAACACGAAAGGAATAGGTGCTGGCTGGCGCTGCCCCATTGTGCTCCAAGTGAAAATCATATTCCATAGTTTCTCCCTGCAAAGCGGAAAAGGGGTTAACAGCGCTGGGCAGCGCCTTCACATAAACACCCGCCACGTCGCTCAAAGATAAAACCAATGTGTCGATATTGGCGCCATTATTTATCGAAGAAGAAGCAAATCGCCAAACACTTCCAGCTCCGGACGCTCCCACCTCAGTCCAAGTTCCGGCAGAACAACTACCGTCATTACCGGCTTTATATTGTAATCTTAATTGAGCCTCTCCAACAGGCAAATTATCTCCTCCCACCGTCAAGCCAAGACGCAATCGGAGTTGTTGAGCAAACAAAGGTGGAGTATTGGTAGCCGGCAGTAGAGAAATGGCTTGATTTTCAGCCAAATTGACACTTCCCCAAGGATCATTGACATTAATTAAAGTTGAATTTGTATACCACCGATAATTTGATTGTGTTAAATTCCATTGTCCACCGCCAGAACTTGCCATCACAGCTTGCGCATATGAAATTATTGTGTTTACACCCTGAAGAGCGAAACAATAATTTTCCCCAGCTAAAGCATTGACGGTTGGTTTAATTGAAAATTCCAACTCGGTAAATTGAGTTGAGTTTAAACCAATTAATGAACTAGTGTTTCCCGCATCTTTGACTTGTCCAGCAACAAAATTTACATTTTCATCGGTTAAACCATTGGCCACGTTGGTTGTTGACTCACCGTCAACTAAATAGGTTGAATCGATTATTTGCCAATGACCGGAAGCATCTGTGGGTACCGGTACGTATGTACCAGCGGAACAATTATTAGTTTGAGCAAATTGTAATTGAAAGCTGGAAATGATGGGAAGTTCATTTGCGATACTCTCATTGGATACTTGCAGTCTTAACCTATATTGATTTGAACTAGAAGCATCCACTAGTGGATAGTCTTCATTACTAATCCAAGTTGCAGATACTCCCTGAGCCTGTTGAGATGTAATTTCACTCAAAAATCCTCCAACTCCAGGATTGGAGTGATTATTGTATTCGGTTTGGATCCAATCAATACTTAATTGTCCGTTAATAACTCGAACCTCATCTATCACTCCATCAAAAGTTTCATTAAAGCCATTTTCTCCAAAAGTTAAGGAGCCGGTGTTAACGGTTGGATCACTTGTAGTGGTTGGCTCATTAATGATTAAGCTTCCATTAACATAACCCCTATTTACGCCATTGGTATCATCATGATCATAAACTAAATATGAAAAAGTGTTGCTAGCTACCGGAGAAGTAGTGGAGGTTGATTCTTGAAATCCCCCACCATCATGATAACCCACAGTCATTTCATCATTGTCAAGAATTCCCAACCAATAATTAGGATTGGGAGTACCTTTTAGCACCACTCCATCATAACCGGGATTAGAAATTGAGTTTGGTCTAACCCAAACTTGAATAGCAAAATTACTTGGAATATCCAGCGAGTTTGAATCCGGCACAACTACTTCATCACCTCTGCTAAATGAAGATGCTCCACCTAAAATACCACTCGCGTTACCTTGAGTGGTAACGTTAACGCTACTTGAATGGTTGGCATTAGCGGTTGAATCATAGTGTTGACCAGAAGTTTCCGAAAAATGCCATACTCCTCTGTACATACTCGACCAAACATTGGTGGGATTTTCTTGGTTGGCGGCTAATGGATTACCGTAATAAATATATATTTCCGTGTTAATTGAAGTGGACAAAGTCGGTATTCTAATCCAAGCTGTAAGCGCACCCGTCGATGCAACATAGCGTTCAATTTCATGATCCAATTGCACATTATTAATATCGGTGAATAAAATATCATTGCCCGAAGCTTGAGCCACATAACCTCCATTGCCTGTGTCTCTTAAATCTGAATCAGTAACTTGAAAGGCAAAAGGATAATTTATTAAATCACCTGATCCAATCACTTGATTTGCGTCAATGGTAACTTTTTTTCGATATAACCAACTTGAGTTATACCAATTACTTCCTCCAACTCCTTCAATGCCATCATCATTGCGCCAGCGATAATGCACTTGTTGAAGATCTGGCGCGCCCAAATTAATTTCCTGCCATTGCAGATCAAATCTATATACCAGATTAGAATCACCCGCACTTTCCTGAAACAGAGCTATGCCTTCACCAGGCGCCAAAATTAACTCATCGCCAAAAACGATTTCATTCTCATATTGACCAACAACTTGATTGACCGCGCCCGGAGCAATGACTGTGAGAATTTTTGCCTGACTACCCTGAGGATAGGCGACTGTTATGCCATTGCTTCTTACTTCAGCTACACTATTTTCAGATTGTGTATTTTTTTTGACAGCATCTAAACTTGAAACTAAACTGCCGTTACTTGCGCTGGAGATTTTTTGCAGGGTGACTGGAAAATAACTAGCCACTGGAAGCGTAGTATTATATTTATTTACTCTGATGCCTAACCTTCTCACCTGAAATTCTTTTCCAGAATCTACCGGATTAAATAAAGAAGCATAAACATATCCGCTCGTTGTTGAACCGGTAGTTCTAGGTGTGGTTAACAAAAATTCATTGGTGGCGGTTGGAGTTTGCGCCAGAGCTACTTCAGTCCATTCTATGAGCATTTTTACCCGAAAATTAGCGTTTCCCGCAACCGGCTGATACAAACCTATTCCCTCACCTGGGGCTAATATGATTTTTTCATCAATATTAAATTCCAATTCTCTATATCCACTTACTGAAGGTGCAATCGCACTTCCCACTGCTCCAGGAGTTTCCAAATTAAGAAGCAATGAGTTGACATCACCCAGATATGTTGCAGTTGAACCTGTTCTTCTCACTTCCGTCGTGGAGTTGTTTGCTCCCGTGTGTTTTTTTGGAATATTAGCTTGAGCAATTTGTGTGCCACCAGAATGACCACTAATTCTTCGCAACTGCATAGGAATATAGACAGCCCCTCCGATCGCATCAATTCTTAGACTAATTTTTGAAATGGCAGTTACTCTACCCGAACCACTCGGGTTAAAAAAAGTGGCGTAATTGTAATTTGCATTAGTACTACCGTTAATTACTCCAATATCCATTAAATAATTGTCGGATGCCGAAGGAGTGGAGGCAACTTCTTGCCATTCAAAAAAAATCTTGACGAGAGCATCTACATCGGTTGTTAGTACATCACTATAAAAACCAATGCCTTCACCGGGCTGGAGAATAATCGCTTCGCTATCACTTAAAACAATCTCTCGCTGACCAACAATCTGGGCGACAGCACCCGGTCCATTGACACTTAATAAAGTTGAGTCTGCAGTACCTAAATAAGTGGCAGAAATTGCGGTCGCACAGGTGGCTCCACACCAACGCAATTCAACTTGCGAAGCATTGGAAGAAGTATTTTTGGACATGATATCTGAATTATTAATCAGTAAACCATTGCCGGAAGCAGAAATTCGACGAAAACTATATCTAGGATACACAGATGAAGTATCTGCATCAATTCTAATACCCAATCTTCTCACTTTAACTGTTCTTCCGGATCCAACAGGATTAAATAATGTATAGTGAGAAGTGTTGGCTGCAACGGCAGCCTCAATTCTTGGTGATGCCCAAAAATATTCATTTTGAGCCTGAGGAGAACTTGCAACTGGCACTTCCCGCCATTCAACAATCATACGAGTTAGTTGATCTATATCTCCTGTAGCTTCTGATACGAGAGCTAAACCCTCACCGGGCTGTAAAACCAGTTTTTCATGATCACTGTGAAAATTTATTTCTTGCCAACTATGTGGTTGTCCCGCCACCGCACAAGGTGTAACGTGACCAATGCGAGCGTCTGCAGTTCCAACCAAAGTGGCAGTAACACCCGTGTGCCGAAACTCCATGGCAGAATCTGTGGAAGCAGTATGTTTTTTTGGAATAGCACTCGATGCAATTTGTGTCCCACCGGTGGCTGTTGTAGTTCTACGCAAGACGATGTTGTTTGTATAAACGGCCGTAGTATCGCAAGTTTCCGCTCCGAACCACATTCTTTTCACGATGGCCACGGTATTGGAGCCGGAAGGATTAAAAAATGAGTTGTAAACATAATTAATTCCCGCCACATTTTCTATTCTGGGAAAAGCAAACAAATACTCATTTTCGGCTGTTGGTGAAGAGGTAACTTCCTCCCATTCGAGATAAATCCTAATTCTTTGATCAGTATCACCAGCCGCCTCTTGATAAACGGCGATGCCTTCACCCGGATTTAAAATAATGTTTTCATCGTTATCACCAAATTTTAAATCTCGAACGCTATGAAATTGTCCGGCGGCTCCAGCCATAGTCTGACTAATAATTCTGGAATTAGTGATACCGGAGAAGGTGACTGTAGGACCGGTTGATCTGACTTGCATTTCCGGATCAATTGATTGAGTATTTTTTTTTGGAATGTTACCCGCCACAATCTGTGATCCACCGGTACTACTTGAAATTCTTCTGACAGTTAAATTAACATAGTTTGCGCCAGCAACCGCATCAGATCTAACAGCAATTTTTTTTATTTTTACTGTTGTTTGAGCTGTTAAAGGTTGAAAAAATGATGCATAAACATAATTTGCTGTAGCTACTCCATTTATTGGTCCGACTTCAATAAAATAATCATTTTCAGCCGGATCTTGAGCGGCTTTAACTTGATTTGATTTCTTCATTACGTCTACAATGTTTTCATTTTTGGAAGCTTTGTAAAGCAAGTCAACAATGTTATTTTCTTTTCGATGATCCAACCATAAATTTATTAGAGACAACCAATGCATAGAATTACCAAGCATTAGCATTACCAACAACAACACCAGTGTTTTTCTAATTAATGTGAGCCACATAATCATTAATTTCTTTAGCTATTTCAGAAAATATTATTGAAACATCCCTTTCTTCCAAACTATTATTTGGCCTAGCTTCAATCATAGTGGTTAATAAATATGGCCTGTTTGAGTAATATATAATGCCACTGTCAGCCCATACACGATCGTCAGCTCTGATTCCGGTTTTATGTACAAATTTAATCGATTCGTCAATACCTTCGGCTAAATATTCTCTTGGAGAATGTTCTAAGTAACTTAAAAATAATTGTGAATATTCGGGTAACAAAAAGGTGGCATTATACAGTGATCGGAAAAAAGTAGTGTAGCGCTTGGCGGTAATGCGGTTATCATACTCATCTGAATCGGGATTTTTTTTCAAACTATCAATAATATCGTCAAAACCAAGATGTACAAATACTTCTTCCAACTCCTTGTCGGTAATATTTCGCAACATCATAAAATGTGCGGTATTATCCGAATCCACCAAACTTGCTTTGAGCACTTCCTCAATTGTTTTTGTTGTGCCTGTTGGTAATTGATGCCAATCACCGAAACTTGAGTCTTTGTCTTGATCCATGACTACCAGCTCATTACTCAACTGCCACTCACCACGCTCAATTTTTTTCATCACGGCCATAGCGACAGGAATTTTGATTAAGCTGGCCGGCCACATTTGAACATCCGTATTAACACTTATATTTGCACCTGTTGGCAAATATTCAAAATAAATTGATATATTAAATTTTTCGTGATTCTCATATTTATTTTTCAAAGATTCTCTTAAAGGCTGAAAATTTACAATCATGTCTTGGTTATTAATCAGGGATACTCCCGGATTTAATAAATTTAATCCATCATCACCAGCATATTTACCAATTCGATCAAAATTATTTTGTCTTATAAAATACAAATTCACCAGAAGAGAAATGATAAAAATAAAAACAAGCAAAAAAATAGAAATTTTTATCACAATAAATCTTTTTTCTCCCGGCAAGTGAGTTCGAACTTGATTTTTTTGACCTTGTAAGTATTTATTTACTGACATAAATTTTAGTTATTAGATAAATAATGCAAATTAATTTCACCCACTTGTACGGAATCTCCACCAGCGTCTGCCCTGAGCTGAATACGAAAAGTAACATAGGCGCCGGCCGTCCAGGTTCCACCACTTATTCCAATTGTGGACTCCGTCCAATTTGTACCTGCAACCTGGGATCCACCCGCATTATTTAAGACTCCGGCAGTGTCAAAAACATAAACAGTTACCGCATTATTCGTGTTATCTGTTCTTTTGCCATAGATTTGTATAGGATTGTTCGCCCATCCGGAAAAATTATCCGGTACTCGCCACCTTACCCAAATTTCATAATCTTGAGGCGTAGCTTGAGAAGTTGTCCAACTATAGTAGTTGTGCAAATCTCCAGCAGTGCTACACACTGTGGTATTGGTGGCGGGAATGCCCCCAACTCCACTAGAAGCCGCACAAAAATCTGAGGTGAGAGTACCGGAATTATCACTGCCATCTCCGGTAAGAGTGGCTCCGGGATATTCAGGCACAATAGCCACTCGGCGTGTTGGTCTTGCCGTCCCGGCATAGCTTGGCCCACTAGATTCGCTGAATGTAAATGTATTGCTTCCTTCGCCAAGAATGACCGCGTCACTGGCATTGATGCTCAAATTACCACTGGCGGTGATGTTGTTTGAATTAACCGCTAATGCCCCGCTACCCAACGTTAAACCTCCACTCGTGACCGAAATTCCACCACCCGCAACAGAAATTCCACCGGAATTAACCCCAAGCGCATTTGCTAAATTCAATCCTCCCGATGTTGTAAAATCCGTACCAGCATTACCAATATTTGTAATAATAAAATTTGACATGTCAATACCGGTGGTAAATCCACCACCGGCATTGGAAAACAGAATTCCAGTTGTAACAGGACTGCTTAAATTACTGTTTCTGACTTCTATGATCGTGGATGTAGCATCTCCCAAAACTGCCAGTTCCGCTTGAGGATTTGTTGTACCTATACCCACGTTACCGGAACCGCCTGGAAGAATTGCCAAATGTTCGTTTGCTGGCGTGGTAATATCGGAAGTGGCACCGGCAAAAACCAAGCCCGTACTTCCAATTGTTTTATTTAAAAATGTCTCAGTCTCTGCCAACGTCGCCAAAGTTCCCGTTGTTGGCAAAGTTAAATTCGTAATTCCACTGCTATTTAAGGTCACATTGTTATCACCGCTAAACTCAATAATTGCGTCTGGAATACTTAGCGTTCCAGTTGTATCGATCACGGTTAAACCCGCTACCCTTTCAGCATTAAATGCATATGGAACGGCTGTGAAACGCACTCTGGGTGACATTTCTCCATCATTGTTGAAGTTAATTCCCAGAAATAACAAATCAGAATTAAAATCTATTGATTCTGGAATCGAATTGACAGCGCCCAAACTAACCTGAAAAATTCCATCCTGAACATAAACTTGATTACTGGTTGTTCTCACTTCTGTCCAAAGAGGCGTGCCATTTTGGGAAACATCATAAAGAGAAAAAGTCACGTCATAATTACCATTTGCAATATTCATGCCAGTATTAGTGACAATTTTTCCCTGAAAATTAATTTGTCGATTTATGCCAGTCGCGGCATGAACAGAACTATTTATTCCAATCAAGAAGCCGTGATTGAACAAAAAAAGATACAAAAATAGAAAAAGGTATAGTAACCCCTTCCCCATAAATGAAAATAGTAGCCAAGATAAACTTGGGTTGATCTCACTGCGCATGCGGTTACTACCAGTTTAACCTGGTATACCTCGAGTGAACAAGTGAAACATAAAGTATCTTATTGATCTTTAGTATAACTAAGTATATCCTCTACTGTTCTAAGTGGTACTAATTTGTCTTAGATGAGACGTGATAGTAATAGAAGAAATGAAAAATTAATACTCTGCCACTGCTAATAATAAAAAATTGGCAACATAATCATTAGCTGCGGGTGTTAGAAAATCAGTTCTGGCTTTTACTGAAAGAGATGCGACACCGTTATTGATTTTATTTTGAGAAGAATGCAATATGACTTGAGCGTTATTATTTAAACTGCCAACTACATTACCTCCTCCATTAAATGGTGCAGCAGCGGCAATCGGTCCACCGGATGATTGATTTATAGAATGAACTTGAATGCCCACTCCTTCATTCATTGAGTCCAAATTTCCAGCAACCAGTGGTATGGAGTGACCGGTGGTGACACTTTGCAATCCCGGATCAAGAGAAACCCCTAGAATTTTCATGCCATCTTTGGCATTAGTTTCCATGCTTATCCAAATTTTTTCGGTGCTGGTTATTGTATTTCCGGGTGAAACTTCTCCCAATGAAAGCACAAAAGGCGGTAATGAATTGTCATTATTTTGACTGACATTAAAGTTAAAATTCACTTTTAAAGGAGATGTCTGTGCAGATACTGATTCACTCCATGGTCCTTGAGTAAAAATTCCGTGCCTGGCCATCACGCGAAGCTGATAGCTGGTATTTGGCAATAAACCGACAACATATTGACCAGAATTCGCCCCCCATTCAGCATGTGTTTGCCAGTTATCTTCACTCAATGAAATTGATGTTGTACCATCACTTTTTACAAAAGAAGTAGTAACAAAATTATCAGTGGAAATTGAAAGAGCAAATTGCGCATCTGTTGGAAAATCAGAATTATCAAGAATGAAAAACAATTTGTTATAGTCATCATCCACATTTTGCCAAATAGGAGGATTTGGCTTTGCTGACATTTGCACATTCATTAATCCAGGTAAAAGAGAAAATAATGAAGAGCTAGAGTTTGATGCAGTCATCTCTCCTGAAAGAGCATGCAAACCGTATGCCGAACTGGAAGCATTATTTAAACCTCCACTACCAAAAGCATGAGATTCAAGGGTGTAGGTATTACTGGTAGGCATAATCAATAAAAATAAACTTAACATTGAAAAGTTTTGAAGTCTTGAGAAAAATGAGAAAGTATTTTTAAAGCAATTCATAAGCATCTATAAAAGACCTCAGTAAGCTATAACTATCGGTTGTTACTCTGGGTAATTGATATAGTCCGATGACAATTAGTTTATCATTTTTCCGAGCAAAGAACGCAAGTTCTTGTTCCGCGGCGATAAAAAGATATTCATCAAATCTATTGGGATCAGAAAATAATACATTGGCGCTTTTATAAAGTTGAGGATTATTTAATCGATAGTTTACGTCTGGTACTTCCTTCAATGAAAGAGATGTTAAGGAAAGTTTTCTAGTCACTATTGTCAATGAGGCTCTGGGAATATCCAAACTGCCCAAAAACACACAGTGATTATCATTTTCATTAATTCTAGCCGATCTAAATTTTAATTGTTTCTTAACTTTAAAACATGAGGTATTGGGTTCAAGTATTGTGAGTCTTGATTCTCCATGGAGTATTTCTTCAGAATTAATCCATTGCAAATCATGATGAGTAGTAACAAATTCTTTAACTCTGGGTGATAATTCCTTTGCATCATTACCTTTAACTTGACTAGTTGACCAAATTCGCAAATTTAACGATAAAAAGAATATTGAAAAAATAAAAATGATTCCGAAAATCGACCAATGCCAGTATCTGGAAAGAAATTTATTTAGCATTAATTTTTTTTCTTAACTGATACTTAAATGTGAGAAATAAAAATATAATAGTTAATAACACCAAAAAAAACCAAAAAGAAAAATAAGTGCTCCAATTTTTCCAAGAGAATGCTGTTTCGTCTGTACCAGCTGAACCTTTCAAAGATATTTGAAAAATCGAAACTGGAAATGTCCAATTCTGATGAGAAATTGGCACTTCAATAATCTTGCTCGATCCGGAAAAAACTTTTTGTGAATCCATATTTATAATTCCGGTTGCAATGATTCGACCAAAAATATCCGTAATTTCTATCTTTCCTCTAGGGGTAATAAAAGAATTACCATTATTTGCAAATTCTAATTGCAGTTTATCAGCTTTGAAAAACATAATCGGCCAAGACCAACCTTTCACTTTATTCAATGAAAGAGATACTTTTTCATCAACTTTATAATTAATAAAAATAATGGAAATTAAACCCTGGGTGAGTGAAGAATTGTTTTCCGATTCATTCAATTGATTTTCATAAGCCAAAATTGCAACTGTATTTCCACCCGCTAGCAAATGATTATTGGCTGTAATTTCTATTTCCACTTCACTACTTGAATTCCCGGCAATTTCTAATTCTGGCGTACTAATTTCGATGTATTTCGGAATATTTGTAGTTTCTAAAACTCCGGACTGATCAAAAGAAATGAGAGGCAATTGTTTGATTGGGTCATAAAAAACCGGAAGTAATTTCAGTGAAATTCCATATTCAAAGGGATTTTCTATTTTCAATTTTGCCACCGCCACTTCATTAAAATTATTAAGTTGTATGTCTTGATAAGCCGGAGAAATACTTAAAGCTTTTAAAGCGGAAGGATGAAGAAAAAAACTCATCAACAATACAAGAAGCAGAACTCTGGAAAACCAATGTGCGATACTCATAACAAATTAGTTTTTCAAGCGCTTTTTACGCAGAAGGAAAAATGGAGAAATAATCGCCCAAACAAGCAAACCTATAACTAGAATCGCTCCAGCAATAATTCTCCATGGAATAACCCAAAAACTCAAAGTCGCTTCCACCGGCACGTCTCTTTCACCATTATCATACACAAAAAGCAGGTTGGCAGTGTATTCGCCAAATCTAAAATGATTAGCAGTGGACCAATCCCAACTCAATCTTCTTTGCGGTTTGCCGTTCTCATCTGTGTAGACTTCATAATTGGGAAAACCTTCCAACCAACTCAATTCATATTTTCTGGAAGATTGAGGCAAAACCAATCCTCCGCCAGGATTAAGATTAAGAATTGCTACATCTTTTTGATCTTGACTATCAATGAAAATTGTACCCTTTGGTTGAGTGGCCACATTGCCAGAATTTTTAATCGTCACTTCAAAAGTGGCTGGTAAAAATTCATAAATGCGCTGAGTTGAAATAAAAGACTCCAAACTCAACTCTTTTACAGCTAAAGGAGAATTAACCATTGCAATCACCAAAACAGCTGGAATACCGGAGATGACCGCCGTATCATTACTATTTATAACTTCTTCTTGTCTTTTAACTAAAATCGCATACAAATAGCCCAAAGCCGCGTCTGCTGGAGGATTAAAATCAAAAGGGACAGAAACCCATTGACCTGGCTCGGCAGTAAATTTTGGCTGAGAAAATTTTATCCATTCTGCATAGTAATCTTCAGAGGTAAAATCTTCAATTCTCGGACGAGATCCGGTTTCATCTGCTCTGAATTTTGCGAGAGATAATTCCAAATATTCTGTCTGAGAACCGTTATTAAGCACCTTGATTTCAGAGGAAATTGGCACACCCGGATCTGTTTCCAAATTTAAAGAAATTGGTGAAACAGTTAAATTAATCGGAGATGAATTTTTTACCTCTTCTTGAATTTCGGAAGAACTTGTGGAAATTTCCGACTGCAAAATCTCGCTTTTTGTTTGCGCATTAACCATCAATTCAATTGGTGGAAAGAAAAAAACAAAAAGGAGTGTTAAAATCAACACTCCTTTTTGAAAAGTACTCATTTTTGTACAAATATTTAATTTTCTTGAACAATTAAGTTTATGTTTGTTGCATGAAAAATGAGATATTATTGTTTTTTTCATGCGATAATATTTTCAATATTACTTAAAAATTGCCGGCAGCTACAATGGTTAATGTATCTGTGTAATCAGTGGCGGCGGGTGTCAAACCGCTAATCGTCACACGTGGAATCAATCTTACCACCTGATTGGCAGAAGCTCCGTTTGAAGAAGCGAATGGCGAAAAACTGGTGTTTGACAAATCTCCTCCGGCGCTTGTGCTTCCACCATCATATTCGGCGTTAATACTTAAGGTTCCTCCCGTACCAGCTGCTTGAAGATCGGCATCGACTACGTAGCCGGCAACACCGGGAGTTAATGTTGAAGGAGCACTATTCACCGCTCCGGTGTTAGGAATAGAACCACCGGAAGCTACAGAGTTTAATGCTTTATTGGCGCTTCTTAGCCATGCCACCCATCCATTTCCTGCATTTGTGGAAATTTCCACATCCACACCGGATCCTGAAGTAACTGCACTCGAACTTAAAGTTCCTAGTGATTGAGAATTTCCGCTTAACGAAAGTGAAAAAGTGGCGGGAACAGTGGCGGAAACAGTATCATCGGCAATAATTGAAGTGGCGTACTGTCCAGAATCTACTTCAACATCCCCGGAGGTGGTAACAGCAATCTGTCCAACTTGATCGCTGCCCGCCGAGCCATTCGTTAAAGTAGAAGTGCCGGAAAAATTAAAACAATGCAAATCGGTTGTTGAGATATTGGAGATTGGAAAAGTCACAGTTTGCCCAGAAACTGCCGTAGCGGTTGCAACGCCGGGCATCGCAGTCGCTCCAGCAGGCAAGTTACTGGTGGTAACAGTCCAATTACCAGCTGTACCGTTCACTGTAAAACCAGATGGAAAAGTGACTAAAACTTTGGCATCGGTAGAACCAGTTGTGGCTAATGCCAAACAAACCGTACCACCGGTGTTAGCGGAAGCACTCATTCTGTCCAATCGTAAGGAAGCTTGCGATAACTGAGCAGCTTGCGCTTGAACCGGTGACAAGGCAATCAATCCCAGAGTGGCAACTCCACTGACTACATATGAAAAAATGCGAGAGTTGGGCATATTGTTAAACTCTTTCTATGGTTATGTGTAATAAATGCACACAACCTAATATCAACTGTAACGTAGTACAGCAGATTGCAATGGTTGTAGTCAATAGTACAAAAGCGTTCTATTTAGAACAATTCCACTTCAAACTCACTCTCATCATCTTTTTTCTCATCTAAACTATATACATCACGATAATCACTAACTCCCAAATATTTGGCTTCATTTCTCAAAACTGCTTCAAACGGCAGGCAATATCTGCAACCATTTTTTCCGTTTGAGCAAGGAAAATGATTTAGTTTTCGAGCAAGAATTATTTTTTTAGCCAAGCTCATAACTCTATCATGAGCTTCAATTAAGTCTGGCAATTGCTTGATGACCGGATCATCGCTTTGCTCAAGATACCAGTAACTGGCATCTAATACTTTTTTATGCTGAAGTTTGTCCACTAACAAGTGATAAATTGGCAGTTGCAAGGAGTTTTCATCTTCACGACCTTTGCCGGTTTTAAAATCCACAATTCTCACAGCATCCTCTTCGGGCAGATATTCCAACCAATCGATTTTGCCACATAAAATAAGCTCATCTTCTGGAGAAATCCAATAATAAGGCAAATCATTTTTAACTTTGATTTTTATTGCCAATCGATTTAGCGGTCCAGGATTTCTCTCAACTCGTCTTAGCATTACCTCAGCTCTTTCTTTGAATAATTTTTCCTGATTATTAGAAGAAAAACCACCAATCGCCCCTGAGTATTTTGGCCATAATTCATTAAGCCGTGCAATTAATGATTTTGAAAATCTTTCTTGTAGAGGCAGAAGAGATAAGCTTTCTAAAACTCCATGAACCGCTTGACCAAGACTTAAGGATGGCGAAGCGATTTGCATTTTGCGTCTGGTTTTGGGATTTTTATAAACATTTTTTAAATAATAAGATCTTTGGCACTGCGTAAAGTCCCGCAAAGAAGAATGAGAGATCCAGGTGGCAGAAAATTTATCCGGCATAAATATTTTATGATTAGGCGACTTAGCTAAAGAAAAAATTACTGATTAATACTATCTTTAAGAAAAGTCTCAATACTTTTTCAAATTAAATTAATGCAACACTATATAGACTTGTCACACAATGTCATAAGATTACTTTGACAAATTAATATCTGAGCTTTTGTCCGACAAATCTTTTACTTTTATATGTTAACAGATAATTGCAAGTCAATTTTTATTAATCCAAAATTCATTATAGTTTTCTCAGAAGAAAAGGGGGAAATTACAAAATTGGGCCGGCTGGATTGCATCCAGCCGGCCCAAAAACTTTCATCAACAGTTAAACTTTATCTTGTTGCCGAAGCAGTGGCAGATTGCTCAACCGCAGGTGCAAATACCGTGATTCTATTGTTGGCAGTTCTTTGCACTCTGTAACCGGTGTTGTAACTCGCACAATCGGCTGCGGTAATCGCCTGTCCGGAATGAGTGGATAACGGGTCTGAGGGCAGTGCCGCAATATATTCTGGTACTAATACTGCACAAAGATTAGTTGCGGGCACAGCTGCAGTTCCGCCACCTTCAATTAATGAAGCACCATCACTGGTTGCAATAACGTATGGAGCATCAATTGGCTGAGTAGCCAAACCGGCCGGTAAAGAACCTTGATTATCTACTGTATATTGGTTAATCGCACTCAAGACGGCGTTCACATCAGATTGACGCTGAGTGTCATTTGCTTGTTGAAATTGCTTGCGTGGATTGATGGCCACTAAAGTAATGGCCAACAGAACGGCTAAAATTCCGATAACTACTAAAAGCTCGATGAGGGTAAAACCCTTCAATTTGTTTTTGGTCATAGGCAGTTTCCAAATGTATTACTACATCCATAATGAAGTTTTTTTTTATGCGTGTCAATAGGTTGTTTTGATCTCTATGAGAAAACAAGATGTCGTCAGCTTCATTCCAATAATGGAGGTGGAGTTTCGACGGTTGGATTACTTTCATTTAAAGAACTTGATCTTGTTGCCAATAGGTCTACATTTAATTGAGAGCTTCGTGTTGCATTGATGATTTCTGTCGTTTGTGCGCTATCAGTAGAATTTTGGACGAGTTCATCAATTTGCATTGGATTATCCGCAGAAGATGATGATTCTAATAATTGTTGTGTTTGATTTAAATCCATGGGAATTATTGTTTTTTCTACATTTGATTGTTTTAAACGGGCTCTTTTTTCTTCTAATTCTTTTTTATCTTGTTCTGAAACAAACCAGTAAACTCCAATTAGGATTAAAATAAGAAAAACAAAGAATAAAAATAATAGCCAAGTTCTCTTTTTTTCTGCCGGCGTTGCCTTAGTAGTTATAAACTGTCTGACTTTTCTTTCATCTTCAAGTAAATCATTAGCTTCTAAAGTTTGCACCATTTTTCCCAATTGCGCACCAGTTTTTGCATTAAAACCATCTCTTAGTAATTGAACAGGCAAAATTTCCTCAGGAACAAGAGTTGTTGTTTCAAATCCTAATTCATTAAGTGCATCTAACAAAGGTTCAAAAAAATCTCTATTAATGGCTACTAGCACTGTCTTTTTTTGTTGATGAATCATTTTGACGTAAACATTGGTAAATGGCATAGATTCTCGCAATAATTTTGTAGCGAAATCTATTGCTCCGACTGAGGACAATTTCAGGTCAGCCGGATTTTTTTCCTGAGCGCTTAATATCTCTTCTGGAGTTTTACTTACATAAACGCTTGATTTTAATATGACTAATACTTTTTGTTTTTTGATATCGGACTGAGCAATAAATTTTCCAATTATTTTTTTATATTCTGAAATATTTAAAACTTGTAGGGAATCACAAATTTCTTTGTCAAAAGCGATAACAAAAACCTCATTTCGCTTAGGATCGAAAAAATGAGCTTCATTTCTATCTAGATAAACAACCATTCGCGAATGGGATACTCTATTCATGACTACTCCTCACCTTCAGCATATCATAAAACAATGTTTCAACTAAAGCGCCAGTTAGAAATTATTGGCGTGTTGTAAAAATGTTCCCATTTCGTTAAGTATAGCAAACTCAAGCAGACTGACGCCTTATCATCGGTAGCTTCATCTGGTTTGAGACAAGGTAAAACTGTCATTTGGTTTTGAGAGTTCTATAGAAATGTCCCCTTTTGAAAAATAACCTTACAATTTTATTCAAAAATCCATGATTCAATTCGCAATTCGCCCCTGTCTCGCACCAGTTCCACTTTTGCGGTTTGCATTTGCCCCGAAAAAGTAGCTACAGTCTGTATCGAAAAACTACCGCTGCTTGAAGCAACGTCGACTTGTACCGGAATTTGATTAATTATTATCTCTTCTCCAGAATAACTTGGCTTTCTCAAAAGAATGAGAATAGTGTTCTCTATTGCTGAATCCAGACTTGCTCTTAATAATTGAGTTTTTTCTTGCTTGGCATTGGATTGAGAACTGCTAAAAATTAATAAAGTAGATAATCCAATTAATGAAACACCCAGAAACATAATGATTAATACTACAACAAGCACATAGCCATTGAGTATTTTCAATTTTTTTTCAGAATGTTCATGGCAAAATATCATATAGTTTATTTTATTTGATGAGTAATGATAATTGGTGATAATTTTGGCTTACTTTCACTCATTTCACTTGCCTCTAACTTCAGCTCTAGTTTTAGCAATCCAGCCTCAGTTCCAGTTCTACTTACAGAAAAATCTTCCAAACTGACTCTAGAACTATGCAATTGAGCACTACCAGTAGAATCCTGTCTTATAAGCACTCCGCTGGCCGAACTGTAACTCACTAAGCCGCTATTTGTTAAAATTTGCATTTCAGAAAAAACAGCAGTTTGCGTAGCGGGGATCACAACTTCTGTCATTCTATTTAAATCATACTTAATTACTCCTTCAATAAAAGCTTGATCACGAACCAGAGCATCATATTCAATATAATAAAGTTGAGATTGAACTATATGATTGGCCATCCAAATAATGACAGACAAAAAGGGTAATAATAAAGCCATGCCTAATATCAGTTCGATCAATGTGAATGCTGAAATTTTTCCCTTTTTAATTTTCATGATAAATTTTTCTCATTATTATCAAGGACTATAGTTAATGCGTACTTCTTCAAATACCGGTGTAGCAAAAAAATCACTGGTATTAAAATAGACTCGATAGCGTAAACATCTACCAGGATTTTCAAAACCAAGGTCATCATCATTTAAAGGAAGAGTATCTGGCTCAGTAAAAAAGCTATTTGTATCGCCACTTGGTCCCCAATACACATATTGAGCATCACTGCATCCGTTAGAACCGGCATTGGCTACTGCCACTTGGTATCTTACTTGAGTATTTTCTGGTGTTTGTTGAGAAAAATCAAGATAATTAATGACAGAATTTGATTGCATATCGATTGGTTCGCTAGTGTAAATTCCCTCAGCCGCATATTGACCTCCCGGCCCTCCTTCAATTATTTTTATTTCTGCATCTGGATCTTTAGTAACAATATAGGAATAAGCATCACCGTCGGACTCTAAAACACCACCCACGCCATAAACGCCATTATCCAGATTAAGCCCTCCGCAACGATTTGGATTTTGTTCATTAGAAATATCTACAACCTGATATTCTTCGCCTCCCGATCCAACCATCAATACTTTATTACCAGTAACCACACTAATTCCCCTGGCATTCATGCCGTTGGTATCATAAGAAGACACTAGACTAATCGAAGTTTTATTCGTTGTATTTAAAATAAATAGCTCTCTTTGAGTACTTGATTCCGAAGTAACCAAATATGCCCTAGTTCCAGTGCTATTAACATAAATATCTTTTCCTTGCTTAGAGTTAACATTTGCCGAACCTCTTCGGATCATGTTGCTGGGATTACTCACATCCACAATGCGCATTTCGGCCCAACCCCAATCTAGAGCCACAAACGCGTGATTATTGACAACTTGCAATCGATATCCAATTGCCGGCAATATCCAAATTCCAGATAAATCAACTGAGCCTAAGGCAGGTCGACTGCCAGTTTTTTGAGATAAATCAAAACTCCACAATCTATTTCCAATAGTAGTGTAACCAATATTTCCTACCACATAAACACCTTGGGCTACTCCCCACCAGTTATTTGCATTGAAGTATCCAACTTCTTGATTCGTAGATAAATCGATGATGACAATATTTCTATCCC
Source organism: uncultured Pseudomonadales bacterium (assembly GCA_964614795.1). GTDB lineage: Bacteria > Patescibacteriota > Microgenomatia > UBA1400 > PJMF01 > CAZTME01. The sequence continues at coordinate 21,476 of CAZTME010000002.1, forward strand.
AAGTGTCCGTGGCAATGTAAGCATAATTTCCATCAATAAAAATATCATTAGTGTCATAACCTTGAGTGGAACCAGCTACAGAAATAACCGGAGGTTCATCCTGAGAAACATTCAGCTCATAAAAACTTCCCTCATTCCCCCAATCTGTTCCGGTAAAAATTTTACCCTCGATCGCTCTAATCACGCTTGCTCTGGCACTCATAGGCAAATCATGTTGAGCAATAATGTTTTCACCTGGTAAACACCAATTTCCTCTGCCTCCAACTGAAAGAATCACCTCACCATCTTGATCACTGGTGGACAAAGTTGCATCAAACTCTCCTTGGTCAAACTCAGCCTGAGTAGTTCTAATCAATGTTTCGTTATCCAGATATCTAGTTAACAAAAACTCTGTGTTAGTAGTTTTATTTAGATTTTGACCATAATTTATATTGACGATTATTTTTTTTGTTGAAGGGTCCAGCACGCCTCCCTCATTAACGATTTTCCAATCACTATCTCGATTGACATGAGTAATAATAATTTCTTGCTCTAATTCATCATCAATAATCGCACTGCCAGTGGCGAGAGAGTATTGTCCGTTTTCTTCAATCAAGTGATAGGTGCCAGACTCAGGCAGTTGATCCCATCCTTGAGCTCTTAAAGACCAAATTTTTTGAATACTTTCTTCTAATAAATAATGAGCGATTTGTCTTTTTTCTACAGTAATTTCAGCATTGCCGCTATTCACTATCGTGCCAATAAGTGGAGTAATGATGATAAATAAAAGGCCAAAAGCAATTACGAGTTCAAGCAGCATTCCACCTTGAGGATTTTTTTTGCTAGTATCATTTTTTTGAATTAAGTTAATCATGGATTAATCATTTCTTCTATTTCGACTACCCCATATCTATTAAAATTTAATTTTACAGAACGCATATTCGAAAAAATAATAATTGAAGATTGAGTAGCTTGGTATTGATCAACAAATCCAGAGTTTTGAGAGAAAATAATTTGATCATTAGGCAAGTTGATATTTTCTATTGTAATGCCATTTTCAAGAATAATTTCTTCATTTTGCACATCTTCATCTTGATATTCTAAACCAGAAAATAAAGTATAAGAATTATTTTTAAAATATATTCCGTGAGCTTGATTGTCAGAGTTACCAATTTGACGATTAATTGCTTTTTGTTGCTGTGAGGCTAAATCAGATATTAATAATTCTAAAGATGTGTTGAACTGAGTACGATTAAGACTGTTAAAACCAATCACTGTTGCCATGCTAGCCAAAGTCAAAAAAATCCCCATTGATAGAATTATTTCAATGAATGAGTAACCGGATACTTTTTTCATTTTTCTTAGTATCCCCCTACTTCACTGTGAATGATGCCGGCGTCTTTGCCATTTTTTTCGCCACTTTTTAATTTTAAAGCAGTCGAGTTATTTTCTTTTGGTAAAGAGAAGTAGAAAGTTGAGCCCTTGCCTCTGCCTTGACTATGTACACCAATTTCTCCACCATGCATTTCAATTATGGATTTACAAATGTATAGTCCCAAACCCGTGCCTTGAACAGTGCCTGCGGTCATTAAGTAGGTTTCACGGATCATGCCGAATTTTTTGAAAAGTTTTGGTATTTCATCTTCTTCCAAACCCGCACCAGTGTCTTTAACTTTAATATGAACAAATAATTCATCTGTGGAAAAACTGATTTCCACTCTGCCACCTTTGGGAGTAAATTTTAAAGAATTACCAATTAAATTGACTAACACTTCTTTGATTTTGTCGGAATCGATCATGACGGTGGGTAATTTTTCCAGTGCTTGCTCTTGATGATTTTCTAAATTTTTGGCGGTTTTCATAATTTCTATGGCCACTCCCTGCTCTTTTGCTTTTCCTTCCAACTCAGTAATTACTTCTTGAGTCAAGTTCAAAATATCGGTGGGCTCAACCGAGAGCAAAATTCTCCCCGATTCAATTCTGGAAATGTTAAGCATGGAGTTAACTAGCCTGGTTAAACGCGTACTGGATTCATAAATTCGACGCGCATATTCCTTTTGTTTAGGCTTCAATTTGCCCACTTTATCGTTAAAAAGCATCCAGCTGTAATTGCGAATTGAAACCATGGGAGTGCGCAGTTCATGAGAAGCCAAAGACACAAACTCATCTTTCAATTTATCAAACTGCAAAAGGCGCTTATTGGCCGTCTTCAAACGCTTTGTCGCCCTCGCCACCTCATCTTTAAGGGTGGTGTTGAAATTCTTAATCTCTTCATACGCTCGGGCGTTTGCCAAAGCAACTCCTAATTGTTTGTCGATGATGCTCAATACTTTAAAATCATCATCTGAATAATGTGCTCCGGAAGATTTTTCTCCAAGTCCTAACAATCCAACTAAATTATTTTGAAATTTTAAACCAAGAAATACTTCCGAATTGATTCTTTCCATGTATTTAACAGTTTTAAAATCAAGTATTTCATCGCTAACAAGCAAATTATCCTCGCATTTTTTCAATCTTGATATTAAGTAAGCAATCATTAAATGTTCTTCTTGATTTAAAGATTTTTTTCTTCCCTGAATCCATTTTTCTATAAGTCTGTCATTAAATACATACAGGGTTAATGAGGAACTTTTAAATTTTTTTACAAACACATCATGAATTGCATTTGATAAATCGGCCAGTTCTAAATGAGTAACTGTGACTGAAGTTATCTCTCTTAATACATCTTCAACATTATAAGAACCTGAGTGAAACCATCTCTGAGTTAAATAATCAAAAGAACTTTTTATTGGTTGAAAAATTACAATTGTAAATCCAATTAGTAAAATTAAAAAAAGCATCTCAATAAATGACCTGCTATTTCCAAATAATAAATTAGTTAAACTAATAATTAACACTCCAAGACCTAAAACTACAAATCCTAGTGACAAGATGTATGAAAATGTTCTAACTACAATCATTTTAGCGTCCACAAATCTGTGTTTTGCAATAGCATATCCAACCAAAATTATCCATAGAGTGGTCATCACCTGACCCAACCAATTTAAGTGAAATACTCCAAAAGTTGGAAGCAATAGATTGGAAATCATTGCAATGGATGAGGCAGCAATCAGTCCAATTAATAATAATTTAATTTGATATTTAAAAACTCCTCTAGAATTTTTATATCTCAAAAAATAAATGAAATAAGAGGAAAAAAATAAAATAGAAACATAAATTGGAAATGTTAAATAATACAAATAATTAAAAACTATTGTTTTCTCACCATTTACAGAAACATCAACAGTCAAAACAATTAAATTTGTCAAAGAATTAATTAAGAAATAAATAATTCCAACTGATAAGGTTGGAAATAATATCTTTTTAGAAATTATTCTATCTGGAAAAGAAAGACCATGAAAAATAAAACTTAATGGAATCAAAGAGGCAAATGCATAAAGTTGTCTTGCCCAAAAAGTGGCCATTTCCGCATCAAGATGATTGGCATAAAATCTATATAAGATCATTGATAAACACCACAAAAAAACCATTAAAGTAGCAAATTTAAAATATTTGATTGAAACAAACCTTGGAGAGCGAAAATGTACCAGCATCAAAATTGCAAAATTTGCAAGAGTGATAAAAACAATTAATACATTTTTGAGATCCATCATTACATAATAACAGATAAAGAGCCCTTGTTTCTACATCACAACAAAAATTTTTTCCAACAAACTGTTGCTAAGCTCTGATTTTTCCGTAACATTGCCTGACAGCAGGATCAACTGTCATCACTCCTTTTTGAATTAATTCATTTAATAGCTTATATGCATCAAGGACATGATTCGGCAAAGCTCTGTCTTGCAATGAATCCATTTTTCGTAAGAATACTTGCCACACTTCTGTTTCACAACCAAAAGCACCAGTGCTAGTAATACCATCCAAACTGTCTACATTTGCCAATCCATTTGGTCCGTAATCGTATAAATTAGACAAATAAGGAACCCCATCTGATTTGTTAGCAACTGCCAGTCTTCTGTAATGCTCTGCTGAAATTTGAGCTGCTACCCAAGATAAACTTACCCCACTCTCCTCTGTTGGAAGTCCAGCTAGTGCAGGCTGGCTATCATCTACGATAAGACAATTTGGATTTAATACGCTTGTATCAATAGGTTTCTTTGCAGTTGCAGCCATAGCCATGACATTTGCTTCTTGAGATATACTCTGCAAGTCCTTTTGAATGTCTCCACTTGGTGAAAAAACTGAAATTTTAAGATTTTTTATATGGTAAATTGCACAAAGCTCAATCAATTTTCTATTCAAAGCTTTT
>CAZTME010000002.1:25773-28351 GCA_964614795.1 uncultured Pseudomonadales bacterium
TTTTGAATAATTAATATCATAAAGAACAATCTCTTTTGGAAGAGTAATTTTGTCACCGTTCAACGAATCATCTCTTGAAAATTGCAATAATGAATGTGCCAATGATATTCCAATAGCACCACAGCCAACAATGGCGTGAGTTTGATTGGCAATTTGCACACCTTTTTCTTTAACACACAATTCAGTTAAATCTCGAAAAATACGAATCATTAATGCTAAAGTCATACTGTGACCAGTGGTAGTCTCCAAGTCAATTCTTTCATTATCTTTTTCAGGAATCAATCTTTTACCAAAATTAGTAAGTATTGGAAAATATGCTCCCAAACCAACAATTTGAACATTTAATTGCTCTAGAAATTTAGGTAAAGCTTGAACTTGTTTCGCAAGTTCGATAATTTTAATTAAAGCTTTTGGATTAGCAAGATTATTGAGTTCGTGCGCAGCATGCAAATCCCAGGGAGCGCAAACAATCAAACCGTGCCTCTTTTCACATGAAGATTCAAAGGGGTCTTTATGCTCTATAACAGCCACCACAAATGGTGGCAACATTGTTACTAATTGAGTCAATAATGAATCAATTTGATAAGTTCTTTCCCCGATTACTCCCCCATTATCTTGAATTGAGTTTTCTATCAGCCTACTAGCTTCTGGAGACACTCCGCCTGCATCAAGGTAACCATGACCTCTTTGATGAATAACAAAAACATGAGAAAGATTATTATCCACGCCATCAATACTCAGTGCGTTATCTCCATTGTAATGATCATAAATAAATTGTATTCTTGCTCTAAATCTTGCCCATTCTTCCTCACTCAATGAGTCATGAAATTGAAGTCTAATTTTCTCAAAAAATTCTAGCCCCTCATTTTTGTCATATACCTTAGGATTTTCTCTTGCATGTGAAAATATTTTGTCTAATATCCATTTTTTAGAATTGGCTTCAAATTTTCTCAGTTCATTTTTAAATGACAAACTGGTTAACCACCTAATCAATGATTGCAAGTATAAACCAACAGGAGATAAATCTATTCCTGTTTCAAAGGTGTTAGATTCTTTCTCAAAATTCATATCCTATATAATATATTATATTTCCAATTTTAAAAATACATACTCAATATGTATCATATCTGTGCTTATTGGGGGTATTTTGGCAGAATGTGACATTTTTGTCATCTAGCAAATTAGAAGACTCACCATCCATAATGAGCGGCAAGCGTAGTAATCACTATAATTTTTTTCATCTAGCAAATTAGAAGTGAAAAATTGCATGTAAAGTCAAATGGATTATTTTAATTACTTCCCAACTTCAACACCCTCTTGTGCGACCCTATCAAATTGTGATATACCAACACCATTATGACAGATCAACTTTCTTCAAAAGCTCCAGTGAGAATTTTAATTTGCGAGGATGAACAATACATTAGAGATATTTATCGTGATATTTTAACTGCTGAAGGGTTCCAAGTGGATGAAGCCCCGGACGGTAAAGTTGCGCTGGAAATGATGCGAGCAGGTGGTTACGATTTGGTTCTACTCGATATTATGATGCCCTACATAGACGGGCTAGGCGTCTTGAAAGAATTGCAAGTAACTCCACCCAAAAAAACCATTCGAGGTATTTTGATTTGCACTTCCCTGGCCGCGGATCCTTCTGTCAAAGAAGCATTAGATACCGGCGCCATTGATGTTGTTTTCAAACCAGATGTCACCCCAGACCAATTAGTGCAAAAAATTAAAAAGACTTTGGACAAACTGGACGGCAAAGAGACAAAAGGCACAATCATTCATTAAGACATAATCTTGGGTAAGAATAATTTTTCTGTCAATTCATTTTTGGATAATAAAAAACTTGTCGCTTAAGCAAAATTATCTGTTTGTTTGTGTTGTTAATACACGATTGGTCTTTTTAGATGCAAAATTCCATCTTATTTTCTCAAGGTGTTGTGTTAAATCCAAATGAAGCGAATCCAAGTTTAATCGGCAATGATTCAGCAAAGATTTTGATGGCATAAACATAATTACTAGACTAGTTGCGCAATAGGAACATGAATTAAAAAAATCGTGTTGTTATTGCGCGACGTGTCTAATTATCATGGTGTTGGATGTTGTTTCGCTTATTACGGTTGAGGATTTAAAGAAGGTAGGTTAAATATTTACCTCGCTCCAACCTGACCGATCATGTTGTAAATTGGTCCAATAATCGACATCATCATCGCTCCCACCGCCACACCCACCAAAACCAGCATAATTGGTTCTAGCATCATCGTTAACTTACCCAACGTCTTGCTCACTTGGTAATCCATAAACTCCGAGACATCTTGCATGGCCTTATCCAAAGTACCGGTTTGTTCGCCAACTTCGATTAACTTAATCATCATATTGGGAAAGGGCGAACTTTTTATGCGCAGTCCCGAAGAGAACGGCATGCCGGAAGTAGCTGCGTCCAAGCCTTTTTTTACCGCCAACTTTGCAGGTTTAGTCCACACTACCTTAGTGGCCAACACAAGCGAATCGGTAATAGGTACACCGGAAACAAGTAAAAGATGCATACTGCGACTAAAACGCGTCACATCAATTT
>CAZTME010000003.1:0-25318 GCA_964614795.1 uncultured Pseudomonadales bacterium
GTCAGGCTCAGAAGTATGCGTTCCGCCCCATCCTCACCAATTTCCACCGAAATAGCCCTCTCAACTGAAGAAAAATCAAGCGACGATCAAGAACAAAAAACCATCGGTCAAGATTTGTCCTCAACTCTTCCCGAAATCACCACCTATACTTCAGAAAAAATTCTTCAAGCTCAGTCTTTCACCAAGTCTCAAGAGCAAAAAAATGATAGAGAATTGCTCAACGCAATTCCAAAAGAAGAAGTTCCCACTATCGAACACGCAGTTGAACAACAAAAAGTGGAAGAAAAAAACGCCCAATCCAACAATCAAACAATCACCCAGCTCACTCAACAGGAAAAAGTGCAGCCCAATCCAACCAACACCACTAAAGCCACATTTAACACCAAACTCCCCTTCCCCAGCAAACCAACAGTGCCAAACAAGCTGGTTGGAATGGTACTTTCCGCCAACAATGATTTGCTTGAAGGCGCAATCGTAGAAATTAAAAATACAGACGGCTCAATTGCCAGAGCGGTTCGCACCAACGCATTGGGTCAATTTTTTGTTACCACACCTCTTAATAAGGGAAAATATGTGATTACTGTAGATAAAAGCGGATTTACTTTTGAACCAATTTCCATTGAACTAAAGGGCAAAATTCTCGAGCCGTTGGAAATTAGATCTGTTTGATGGGCTTGTTGCATTATTTTTTCAACTGTACAATAAACAACCAGATGCCAAACAATACTCAGAATTCCAGCACCGCTCAAGATTTTTTAGAGATTTTTGATATTCGCAATAACCTGGTAATCTTGAAAAGCGGCCATGTTTCTTGCGTTTTAACGATTAGCGCTATCAATTTTGGTTTATTGGCAGAAGAAGAACAAGATGCGGTCATGTATGCCTATGCAGGACTTTTGAATTCGCTTAATTTTCCCATCCAAATAGTCATTAATTCTCAAACCAAAGATGTGACAAAATATCTTTCCATTTTAAAACAACAGGAAGAAGTGGCCGGGTCACAAATTTTACGCAAAAGAATACGAGCTTATCGTGAGTTTGTCGCCAACTTAATTCAAGAGCGCAATGTTTTGGATAAGAAATTTTATGTAATCATTCCCGCGTCGGGTTTAGAATTGGGCTTTACAACCGCCAAAGGTTTTTTGCCGGGTCAAGCTGTCGCAGATTTTTCTCAATTTGAAAAATCTGTCATCGTTGAAAAAGCCAAAAATGTGTTAGATCCTCGCCGAGACCATCTAATTAATCAATTCGCTCGAATCGGTCTCTACGCCAGAGAGCTGGAAACCCAAGAAATTATTCGCCTCTTTTACATTCAATATAATCCAGAGGCGGCGGATGGACAACAAATTGAAGATAGCAGTAGTTACACCGCTCCACTAGTCACCGCCGATTTACAAACCGGAGTTACCGGCGCACAACCCACTATTATGGAGTCTGATCCTCAACAAATAATTCAAGATGGTCTGGCATCATCTCAATCTCCTCAGGCTCTAAATTCTTTAGAAAATCAGCAAGGATAATCGGATACTTCTCTTGGTACAAAAAAAACGTTACAATGAGATTATCACTCAATATTTCAGAAGATGGTCAAAAAAGCCACAAATCTGTTTTATTAGTGATAATTTGAATGGATTTAATGTATGCCAGACATGATCGGTTCTCTCTTTCCGTTTTTGAAGAAAAAAAGCGAACCTTCACCGGAAGATCAAATCTCCGCACAAGAACAAAAAAATCTTGAAAAAATCAAGGAGTTTTCTAGAGGGTTGGTAACGATTCAAGATATTATTGCTCCGGAAGCAATTGAGGTGGATTTTACTTACCAAAAAATTAATGCCACCTATACCAGAACCCTTTTTGTTGCCGGTTATCCAAGAACGGTGCCCGCCAACTGGTTGTCACCATTAATTAATTATCCTCATCAAATCACTACCTCCATGTTTATTTATCCTCAAGATTCGGCGGAAATTTTAGATAATCTTAAGAGAAAAATTACTGAAATGGAGGCGGAAATTCAATCAGATTTAAGAGCCGGTAAAATCAGCAACATCAATACTGAAGTAAAACTGGAAGACGCCAGATATTTGCGAGAAGAATTAGCCAGAGGTTCGGAAAGATTTTTTCAGTTCGGTCTTTACATTACCATACAAGCAGACAGTAAAGAAAATTTAGATCGTGTCACCAAAGGTGTCCAATCTGTTTTGGGCTCTCTTTTAATTGTTTCAAAAAAAACAGCACTACAAATGGATGAGGGTTTCAAATCAACCTTACCCAGTGGCGTTGACAGATTAATGATTACCAGAAATATGGACACCACTTCTCTGGCCACCACTTTTCCTTTCACCAGTTCTGAGTTAACCATGGAAACAGGTATTGTTTATGGCATTAATGAACACAATGATTCCCTGGTGATTTTTGACAGATTTAAGATGGAAAATGCCAACATGGTGATTTTTGCCAAATCTGGTGCCGGAAAATCATACACCGTCAAACTGGAAGTTCTTCGGCAAATCATGTTTGGTGTAGAAGTAATTATCATGGATCCGGAACATGAATATGAAGATGTAACCAAGGCTTTAGGTGGTGAGTACATAAACTTTACTTTTGGTTCGACCACAAAAATCAATCCTTTTGATTTATCCAACATGTATGAAGAGGGGGAAAACGAATTGGGACAAAAAATTCTCTCCATTCACGGCTTGTTAAAGGTGATGTTGGGAGAAATGACGCCACAACAAGAAGCTTTGTTGGACAGATCTTTAGTGGCCGCCTACAAAGCCAAAGGCATAACTCCGGATCCTGCTACTCAAACCAACGAACCACCGCTCATGGAAGACGTATATAAAGCGTTAATCGGTATGGAAAATAAAGATGCGGACGACATTGCGGCCAGACTGGAAAAGTTTATCACAGGCTCTTTCAGGGGGATTTTTGATCAAAAATCAAATATTAATATCACCAATCAGCTAACGGTTTTTTCCGTGAAAGAAATGGAAGATGCGCTCAGACCGATTGCCATGTACATCATTCTTGATTTTATCTGGACAAGAGTGAAAAAAAACTTGAAAAAAAGATTACTCATGATTGATGAGGCTTGGTATTTCATGAAATATCCGGATTCCGCCATGTTTATTTATTCCATGGTTAAGAGAGCCAGAAAATATTTTTTGGGCATCACCACCATCACTCAAGATGTTGAAGATTTTTTGCATAATGATTACGGTAAAGCGATTGTTTCTAACGCCTCAATTCAGTTTTTAATGAAACAATCCACCGCTTCAATTCCGGCACTGGCCGAAACATTTTATTTATCTCAAGGAGAAAGACAGCTTTTAGTAACCGCAGATGTGGGTGAGGGTGTGTTTTTTGCCGGACAAAACCACGTGGCATTAAGAGTGGTCGCCAGTGATGAAGAACACTCGATTATCACCACTAATCCGGAAGAGGTTTTGGCCAGAAGATCCGCGCTTCAAGCTCAGCAAATCAATCAAACTGTGGAGAATAGTGATTTGGATCAACCGCTTTATTCCAACAATTTTTTACCACAACAAAACCCTCTCTCAAGCCAACAACCTGATCAAATAGCTAATAACACACAAATCACTTCAGCAACAGTCACTCAACCAATGGCTGTAGCAAATCAACCGGATGTTTCAGCTACCCAACAATTAAATAATCAAGCTCAATATGCAAATATTAACCCTACACCCGATCAACAAATTAATAGCGTTAACACCCAATCCTCAAATGTTTTGCCAACCGGCAATCCAATTTCTCAAAATCCGATCACCTCAACTTCCCAAAACGAAAATCAGACAGATAGTTCGCAACCTCCCAATCTAGCCGGTCAACATTCTATAGATGACTACATACCAAAATAAAATTTGATTTAATTTTCAATCTTTTTTACCTCTTGTCAATTGTGGATAACTTATTACACTAGTCATGTTTTACGATCTTATCTTAGTTGCGAAGTGGTAAAAAAATGTTTAACAATTTTAATTATTAGCGACTGAATTAGTTTTCGCATTGATAAAAAAATGCGTGGCTTAATCATTTAAATAAAGTCTAGCGTTATATATTTTTATTATTTATGAACGATCAATTTTCAACTTTCACTCATTCAAGCTCAAATGTTGAGAACGAAATCATACCTAGTACGTCTATTAACACTCCGGTCACAGATATTGCTCAAGATGTTTCTTTAGAATGGGTTTGGAATGCCTACATTAATCACATGAAGAGAATTCAGTCGGAGGCGGTTTTTCACACCTGGGTTTTAGCCAATCCCATCACACAAGTTCGCAAAGAGCCCTCCGGCCCTTTCCATGTGGTTTTTTCCTGCCCTACCGCATTTCACGCTTCCACACTGCAAAGATCTTTTCATCATCAAATAATTCAGGCTCTAGACGCCATTCTTCAGGACAGATGCGTTCCTCAATACGTTGTTTCCTCTCAAGATTTATTTTCAGTACCAAGCACCCCGGCCTCTCAAGACAGTTTCAATTCTTCAACTCAAGTTGAGTTAAACCATCAAAATTCTGCAGTAAATCCGATTAGAAAAAAATCAAAGAATGTTTTATCACAAGAGAACAATCTTTTTTCTAGTTCTACCGTTCAATCAATGGCACAAGAAAGATTGGATTCGATAGCTAGAAAAGTTGGCTTAAGAAGTGATTATGTTTTTGACACTTTTGCCGTTTCCACATCCAATGAAATGGCTCATGCCGCCGCCACTGCGGTCGCCCAAAGGCCGGGAACAGCCTACAACCCTCTTTTTCTATATGGGGGTGTTGGTGTGGGCAAAACTCACTTAATGCAAGCAATAGGCCATTATGTACTCAATCAAAATCAAGAACTAAGTATCTTGTATTGCACGGGAGAAGAGTTTACCAATGAAATAGTGCAAGCTATTCAAACCAAAAGAGCATCCGGTTTTAAAGATAAATATAGAAAAGCGGACGTACTTCTAATAGACGATATTCAATTTATTGCCGGAAAAAATGCGGTTCAAGAAGAGTTTTTTCATACTTTCAACGCATTGACCAAAGTTAGAAAACAAATTGTTCTAACATCAGATAGACCTCCGCAAGAAATCACTTTATTAGAAGATCGCTTAAGATCACGTTTTGAAGCGGGTTTAATGATTGACATTCAACAGCCAACTTTTGAATTGCGCACGGCCATAGTTCTGGTAAAAGCCAAAGCGCAACAGTTATCTCTAAATATTGATCAAGCAAAAATGATTGCCACACATATTGATAGCGCAAGGAAAATAGAGGGAATTATCACTATTTTAAGATCGGAGGTAGAATTAAAAAAGCAACCACTAACCAACGAATTGGTCGGAAAAATTTTATCTCAAGAGAAACCAACTGAGGCCGTCACTCATTTCTCTGCAGGAGAAGTGATTAAAGTCGTTGCCAATCATTTTCATATCACTCAAACAGCTTTAAAAGGAAAAAGTCGAGTTAAACACTTGGTCTCCTCCAGGCATTTATGCATGTATATTTTAAAGAAAGATTGCCATTTACCATTAACGGAAATTGCCAAATGGTTTTCCAATAGAGATCACACCAGCGTTTTACATGCTATTCGAAAAACCGAGTTGGATCTTAAAACCGATTTTCAACTACAACAAGATTTGTCAGCCATCAAGACTACGATTTCCGCTTCGGCAAAATAATGCTTTAGACATTCAGATCTCTAAAAAAAACAATGTCTGTTTTGCCTCGCTCTAAGCCAGATTGAAAACCGATAAAAAAGAATTGTTTCGTTTTTTTTTAGGAGTCATATATTCAAACCTAATCTTAGACCAAACCTTCTCTCAATCGAGTGAGTTAACCCATTAAATATTATTTTGCAGGTTCAAAACAAAATTCCAGATTTGATATTGTTAGCTCTCGACTGTTAACTTGAGTAAGACAAGAAACCGCTATTTCGTTTTGAGAAAGCAATAATGTTTTTTGTCAGTAAAATATTTTATTCACAATTGTGGAAAACTCAGTGGAAAAAGCTGTGAATAAAGATTGAATAAATGTGAATTAAATACGTGATTATTTAATTCTTCACCATTTTTTTCACATTAAAAAACCTTTATTCACAATCAAAAAATTGAGTTTTTACAATGAGTTTTCCACTAAAGTTTTACCGCTTTTTACTCTTAACTTTTTCGTTATAATGCACAATTAGCTTTAGCCTATTACTATTACTACAATAATATTATTAATGAATTTATTTCTGCGTGAATTGTTTAAATTATGAAAATAATCAAACTCAATCATTCTTCAATACTTGGCGCATGTAATGTCTTGCAGTCGATTTTACCAAATAGACCATCGCTACCCATTTTAAGTTCTATTTTAATTAAAATTGATCAATCTAGTTTAAGTTTAAGTGTTAACGATATGCAAATCGGTTCAGTCGTAAAAATCAAAATTCAAAACGATAATCCCGAAGAAATTAATTGCACGGTATCCGGAAAAATCTTTATTGATTTTATAAAATCCCTCTCAGGAGAAACAGTTGAATTAAACTTTGAAGAAAATAGATTAACAATTAGTTCCGGCCGACAAAAATCAATTATGCAAATTGCTTCTGCCGATGATTTTCCATCTCTACCCTCTTTTTCATCTGAAACGGTAAATATTCCAATTTCCAACTTGAATGAAATTAAGCAGAAAGTATTATTTTGTGTTTCTCAAGATTTAGCCAGACCGTTATTGACAGGTGTGTATTTTTCCAATAAAAATCCACTGGAAGTGGTTTCCACCGATGGTTTTAGATTATCTGTATTATCAACAGATGTGAATGTTCTCAGAGAGGATAAGCCGTTGATTTTTCCAGCCAGATTTTTTGAAGAAATAATTAAAAATTCTTCGATAACCAATAATGATATTGCTCTAAGTTTCTCTTCGGATTTTTCTCAAGTCTGTGCGAAGATTGAAAACGTTCTCATCTATTCAAGAATGCTTGACGGAGAATACCCTCCTTATTCGGTAATTATTCCTTCAACAAATGAAACGATAATCTCAATTGATGCTCAAGAATTACTAGATCAAGTCAAAAGAGCGAATTTATTCTCAAAAGAAAGCTCCAAAGCAGTACAGATGGAATTCAAAGTTGATGGAAGCTTGATAAAATCTCAATCCGCTTCATCCGGAAGTTTTGAAGCGGAGTTGCAATCGGTAAAAATTGAGGGTCAAGAAATCAATGTGGCATTCAATACCAAGTATGTAATGGATTTTCTTCAAGCTGTTGGAGACGAAGAAGTTAAAATTTATTTAAGTGACTCGCTTAGACCAACACTATGGAAAAAAACAGGAGATGAAAAATGGATTCATGTCATCATGCCCTTTAAAATGAATTCTTAGTCTTTGTCAAAATTAATCTTCTCTGATAGAATACACCACCTATGACAAAAAGAACTTGGCAACCTTCAAAAAGAAAAAGAGCGAAAACTCACGGTTTTAGAGTGAGAATGAGAACCCACAACGGCAGAAATTTATTAAAAAGAAGAAGACAAAAAGGTAGAAAAAAACTCGCAGTATAAAAAATGAGTGATTTTTTAAGGCTGTCCCCTCGAAAAGATAAAGATTTTTTCAAGCAAGCGAAACTAATAAAAGTTCCCGGATCGAAAGTTTTTTTTAGAAGTGGTCAAGAATTTAAAATTGGATTAAATTTGGTAGAAAATCAATCCATAGCTCAGAAAAACAAAAAAAAGAGAAAAATAAAAACAATTCTAAAAAGAATCGACTTACCTTCGTTATTAGATTGCCACGAAAAATCGGAAATTTTTTTAATTATTTTTGATTCTGAAAAACTTCTTGATTATCTGAATAATAATATAGACTTGTCGGGCAATAAGAACATAAAATAAATAAATGGTGTTGTTATTTTGCAACAAGTCTAAAAAAACGTTTGTGATAAGATAACCGATGAAAAAATAGCTTATGCTAATTAAAATTTTATTTTTTCTTTACTCAATGACTGCATGGATGAGAAAAGTGTTTTTATTGACATTTTTTGGATTTTATAGTGAATGCAAACATCAACCGAGTTGTAGTATTTATATGAAAAATCAAATCGAGAATCTTGGGCTCAAAAAAGGTTTTTTAAGAGGAATAAAACAGCTTTCCAACTGTTGGTAAATTGACATGCAAATTTTTTCTTATTACACAGGCTTAATTTTATTATGGCTAACTCAATTAACCGGTAGTTTGGGATCGGCGATTATTGTTTTTTCAATATTGCTCAAAACGGCACTCCTCCCCTTAGCTTACGGTTCACAGAAACAAATGGAAAAAATGCGACAACTTCAGCCTGAAATTAATAAGTTGAAAGAAAAATTTAAAAATAATCCGCAAGGACTTCAAAAAGCCCAAGCGGAACTTTTTAAAAAAGAAAAAATCAATCCGATTTCCGGATGTATCCCACAAATAGTGCAAATAGCAATTTTAATCATGTTATATCAGGTATTTGTGCAAGTTTTTCAAAACAGTGCAATTAACGGCTCAACAATCTCAACTCAATGGTTGTGGTTGGATTTGGCTAAGCCAGATAATACCTATCTTATTCCAATTATTGCAGGATTAACTCAATTTATTTTGTCATACATGATGCTACCCAAAAAAACTGAAGATGAAAAACAAAATAAAGTAGTGGCTAAAACAAATAACAACGACAAGCAAGATGATTTTTCAGCCATGGGAGAAAGCTTGCAAAAACAAATGGTTTTTATGTTGCCGATAATGACAACCATGTCTCTGATTTTGTTTAACTTGCCATCGGGACTGGGACTCTATTGGATAGTGACAACCATTTACATGATAATTCAACAATATTTCGTAATTGGTTTAGGGGCTTTGGAAAAATATGTGGCAATGATCCCATTTCTTGGAGAAAAAATAGTAAGCTATCATCCTCCATTCAGAATCGAGCCGCTTAAAAACGATGAAAAAGCTAGAAAAGATAACTCTCAACCGCGCAATAGAGATAAAAAATATAAGAATAAAAACAAAAATAAATGATTTATCGTATAATTAGACACTAGTTATTAAAACTGTGAAATTAAAATAAACGAAAGGAAAAATGACACTGAAAGAATTTTTACAGCAACTTTCTGAACATTGCGGAATGGAAATAGGTGACGAAAACATGATCGAGATTGAAGAAGATGATGAATTTGTGCGAGTTCAACTAAATTTTCCAGAAGAAGAATCCGGAAGATTCATTGGTTTTCGAGGTGACGGCTTGGCTGCAATTCAACGTGTGGCTAGAATCGTCTTTGAAAAACAATATGAAGGAAAAAAAATTGTATTGAATATTAATGACTATAAACAACGTCGGGAAGAACAACTTAGAGAAAAAGTTGTTTCAATTGCTTTGAAAGTAGTTCAAACAGGCCGACCTTTCACTTTTCAACACTACATTCCATCACATGAGCGATATTTTATTCACAGCATTCTTAATGAAATACCAGAAGCCAAAGATTTAGAGAGTATTTCCAGTGGCGATGGAATGCAAAGAAGATTGACAATCAGAGTAAAAATTTAGAATAAGAGCATGAAAAAGGTCTGGCAGATTTGGACTGATGGTGGCTCGAGAGGCAATCCCGGCGAAGCGGCAATTGGCTGGGTGATTAAAGCCAATGAGCAATTAATTGATGAAAAAGGTGAAAAAATTGGTGTTGCGACAAATAATGAAGCAGAATATTTGGCTTTTATTGCCTCATTAAATAGAATTCTGGATCTTAATCCAAGTGAAACCGATGAAATAATATGGCAGTTAGATTCGCTTTTGGTTGTACAACAGTTAAATGGCGTTTGGAAGATTAAAGATCAAAGAATGAAGAGTTATTTTCAAACAATCGATAAAAAATTACACGAATTACCTTGCAAATATAAAATAAATCATATTCCCCGGGAGCAAAATTCTCGAGCTGACCAGTTGGTCAATGAAGCTTTGGACACAAAAGAGTGAGTTTTTAGTCTACAATAGTTTTTATGAGAACTCACGTTTTAGATGAGCTAGTGAAGATAGTGCGTTTTGTTTATGACAAGGGTGTTTTTGATGTAAGCGATTCAAATAAGCAAGACTTTTTGGATGAAAACGATAAAAACATTATTTCATCAATTAAAACCGTTGAAATTTCCAGTTTAAGCGATTCGGAATTAAAAGATTTGATTGCAGATTTAAAATCTGCGGAGAGAATTATTATTGATGCGGGTTTTTGGCGGCTGAGCGCGTGGCAAAGCCAGCGCTCAGCCGCCATCCTCTCTGCCCTTCTTCCCTTCCAACAAAAAATCAAAATTCTTCTTCCGGTTTTTCAACTACCCAGCCTGATGGTCGAAGGAGAAATTCCCTTTTGGCAACAAGCCGGCAATACTCAAACACAAACCATACTTTACTTTTCAAAAACCTTGCCGGAATCATCATTTATTTTTATTTCCAATCTTCAACACAGCAATAACTATTATCTGGCTCTTTTTTTTCAACTAATCCAGCAAAACCTATTATTCAGCCTTGATACAAATTGGGGACTGCTCTCTTTTGATCAAGTTTTACAAATCGTACTGAAAGAAATACTCCGGCCAAATGATGGTAGTGTGATTATTCAAAGTTCTCAACACTTGGGTAGCAAAATTTTTGCGGAAGCGGACTGGCTATACAAACAAAGATATGGACAAAAACACCAACTTCAAACCGTGCGGGTGCAAAACCAAAGCATAATCCCATTCCAGTGCCGAGTGGTGGAAAAACAACTTGATTTTTCTCAATTGGTAAGAGAAGTTTTTCAAAATATTCCATCACCAAATTTTTCTGCAAATGATTTTATAGATGCTGAAAAACTCAAAACGATTTTTCCTATCCCAACCCAACAAAAAAAGATAATTCAGCAATCAAAACCTTCTCAACCGGGCAACCAATCACCACTTTATTCTCCGGGTATCAACTCTTTGGTACAAAATCAATCAGCTCATATTGATTATTCGTCAGAAAAACATCAATATCAATTCGACAACATTCAGGCAAGCTCGCATCCAATTAGTGATTTTGAAAATTCTGGATCGCAAACATTTAAACAAGCGTCAGTCGGTTTTTCTCCAGAATACTCAAGTAATAACTCAACTTTCCCGGAACACTCATTTGGAGAAAACGACGACACTTCAGCCAATCATCAGACTAAATCATTGGGATATGATAGCCGCTCAGACGAAACATATCGGACAAGTCGATTGCAAACAGATCAAATAAAAAATCTCGACAAAACAAACCACTCGACATCATCTCCGCAATTAATTAACGCTTCGCTTGTCACCAATCCTTCTGCAGAAGATTTTGTTCAAAATATTCAACTTTATGATCAGAACTCTCCAATAATAGTAAACCTACAAGAGGATCCGGAGGAACAAAAAAACAAACAACTTTCCGCCGACGTGCAAAGAATTTTTCGCTCGCAAATTACCGGTGAGGCATCCAATTATTCTCAAAAAAAAGCGACTGTGAGAAAAAAAATTAAGCGCACTTCAAAAAAAAGAACCGCCATGTTTTACGTTGGTTTGTTATTTATGTCGGTTGGCATTGGTATATCAATGCTTTTGGGTTCGTTTTATCTTTCCACTCAGCTCACCACTCAAAAATATGAGCAAGTAATTAAAGACTCTCAAATCTCAACCAGAGAAGTGGCCGTGCGTTGGGACAATCTAAAAAGTTATCTGGCAATTCTAAGACCGCAATATCATCTTTTTGATTTAATTTTTGCTCTGCCCGTAGTAGACACAGCCCGAGAGGTTTTGGAAAAAAGCTCGGCTTTGGAAGAATTGGAAAAAATAACCGCATTACGCAATCAAGAGCTGTTTTTGGTCTTTAATTCCCTTTGGAATAACTCTGATGGTATTTCCGGTAAAAACGTCGAAAATCTCCTCTCAGTGGTTGAAAAACAAGATATTTCATGGAAGAAGCTGTTTGGTAGTGTTGAAGGAGCCAGCGACCCCTTAATACAAGATTCTCAACCCCAAACCGGTGGTGAATCCAAAAACGCTCATCAACTAATTCAAGTTCTACCTAAGATTTTTGGTGAGCAACAAAGCAAGTCTTACGTTCTCGTTTTTCAGAATAGTCAAGAGTTGCGCCCAACGGGTGGCTTTATTGAAGCAATCGCCGTTTTAACCTTTTATCAAGGTTCTTTGCAAGAAGTGCAAACTTTTTCCAGCTATCAACTTGATTCGTTAATGAGTAAGCCAATAACTCCCCCCTCAGATTTGGTTAAATATTTAGGCGAACAGCAGTGGTGGCTAAGAGATGCCAATTGGCACCCCGACGGAGTTTTGAGCTCTCAAAAAATTTCAGAATTTGTTGAAGATTCATTGCAAAAAAAACCAGATGGAATAATCACGCTCAACTCCTCCGCCCTACCCCAAATACTTTCTGCGGTCGGGCCGGTTTCTTTGCCTGATTTTGACGAAGTGCTTACCGAAAAAAACATTGCGGAAAGATTGGAGTTTCACACCGAACTTCCCCAACAAGTAATTGAAAAAAAGATTGAGTATCGTTCTGCAATACTTACTGCCATTATTCAAAAACTTGCCACTCTCAACGAACAACAAGTGCCATTGTTTATTGAAGCTTTTAAGCAAATGTTGGATGAGAGAAAAATTATTGTTTATTCTTCTGCTGAAGAAATTCAAGGTGTTTTTTCAACACTGGGCTGGGTTGGATCATTAGCTTTTCCAAGTTGTCCGCAAAATTTTATTCAAGAAGGATGTGATTTGGATGGATTTGCTCACGTGGAAACCAACATTGGCGTGAATCGGGCGAATGCGCATATTCAACGTTCTCAAACTCATCAGATTAAGATTGTGGATAATAAAGTGATTCACACTCATAAAGTGGTTTTGACAAACACGGCTCAAAATCAGGCTTGGCCAAAAGGAGATTATCAAGTTTATGTCAGACAATATATGCCAAGAACAATTAAAAATGTTCAGGTAAAAATAGATGATAGACTTTTGCCAAATCAAGATCTGCGAAGAAACACCACTTCTCAACTTGAGGAAATTGGTTTTTCGACGGTGGTGCCAATCAAAAATTCAACAACCGTCATCACAACCTATGAAACAGATATTTATTCAAAAAATAATAGTACATATGTATTTTTTCAAGCCAGACAACTGGGATTGGACTCTCCCCTACCATCTGTGGAAATTGAGTTTTCTCCTTCATTACACGTAAAAACAATTTCTCCAAAACCCGCAAGTCTTGATAATCCAATAATTTTCAATCAAGAAAACTCACCCATTCGTCTCATTCTCTTGCAGTTTGGTCAAGAAAATTAAAAAAAATTTGGTATACTACCTTATCTTATATTGTCGTTGGTTAAAAAAAGACGTATAAGAAAGTAGTAATAAGTAATACATATATTAATGGTTGGATGAGAAGAAGTTATTTATAATTTTCATGAGGAATCAAAAGTTATACATAACGGATATGCATATAGTGTTTTCCTGTCTTGAAGGATCTGGGAAAATTCACCATGAAATATGATGTATGTAATGGATGTGTATGTCAACAACAAAAAAGATAATTTCTGCGATAAGTCGCGAAAAAAATAGTAATAATTCTCAATTACGCAAGCAAGGAAAATTGCCGGCCAATCTTTTTGGTTTGCAACAACCATCTCAATCCATTTTGCTTGATAGAAAAGAATTTTCGTCACACGTAAGAGAAGAAGGTGAGTCCAGATTGTTTTACGTTTCTTTAGAAAAAAAAGAAATTCCCGTACTTATTGATGAAATTCAAGTTCATCCCGTCACTGAAGAGATTGTTCATGCAACTCTACAAAAAGTTAACTTGAAAGAAAAAGTGGAAGCGACAATTAGTGTCGAGTTAATCAATGAGCCGGAAATTAAAGACGCAACGATTATTTTAACCAGACAAGAAGTAGACGTCGAGGCGCTCCCGGCCGATCTACCGGAAAACATTTTGGTGGACGCTTCGTCTCTGGCCAATATCGGTGACGAGCTACATTGGAATAACACCAATCTTGACACCAGTAAGGTTAAATTATTACTTGAAGACGAAGATTTGTCTCAGCCTTTAGCTATCGTTCAAGAAATTAAAGAAGAAGTTGAAGATGTTGCTCCGGTAACAGAGGGCGCCGAGACTCCTGAGGGGGAAGTTGCTTCAGAAGAACAACCAACAGAGCCAAAAGCAGAAAACCAATAATCTCTTTTTTATCTGGCACAACCTGCAGTATTGACCCTTTTTTCATAGAACTCGAATCTCAGCACTTATAAAGTGCTAAATAGCGACCATTTGTTTGATCAATCAATGAGACTTAACTTAAAAACAACTTGATTTTTTACTTAACCCCAATTTAGCAATCCAATCGAGTGATTAACTCAAGTATATCTATGATTTCCAGATGAAATTATTTGACTGTCTGATTTGAAAAAACTCCCATAAATAATTGCTAATAAAATGCTGTTTGTTTTACGTTTACGACAAATAATCAGTTTTTTAGTTTATATAGCGCTCTCAAAATCAAATGTTAGTTTGCCTGGCCTTAAACCAGACGAAGAGATCGATAATAATGCGTCATTCTGTTTTTTTGAGTTTGCTATACAAGTAGAAAAATGCCAAATAAGATCTGCTCTTTATTTATTGATATTAGACTTGTCGCACAATAACAACACGATTCATTTGCTCAAATTAATTCACGTTCATATTATGCGACAAGGATATTTAATTTCTATTGTAGGCCGGATATTGAACATTTATTTGAAAATCTCAACAGGTGATGATGTTTTGATCAAAGATTTGTGGAAAAAATTTGGATTATCTGAGAATGGAGAAAATCTTGATTTTTTTAAGACGCGGCAAACACGAAAATCATTTTTAAATGAAAAAATTACTTGCAAACAATTTTAAATCTTCCGTCTGAAAAAGCCTGTGAGCTACACTCGGCTAACGGATCTAAATTGATAATTTTTAATTGGGAATCATTATTTTTTTTATTATTAAACCAATTATTATATTGATCTGCCAAGACAGATAATTCTAAAGATTGAGGCTCTGATTTTGCCAAATTATTTAAGCCGTTGATCAATTTGTCGGCTTGATTTTTATTTAATAATACAAATTCATCGCTGGTTGGAAGAGTGTTTGTGCTGGCTAATTTTTGCGAATTGCCAACCAAAGTGTAGTGAATAAACGTAATGAAAAACGCAATGGAAATTATTGATAATGTAAGCACGGCAAATGCCAAACTTTTTTTTCTTAATGTCCAAACTAAAAATAAGTCGGATAAAAACAAAATTATCCAAAAAAGCAACTTTGTTTTGAGCCAATTTTTTTCAAAAATGTTCATGGTTAAAACAATTTTTTTTGTTTGATACTATTGTGCGACAAGTCTATTATCCGACAAAACAACCCAATTTAATATATTAGACTTGTCGCACAATAACAACACGATTCATTTGCTCATCTTTTGGTCATTTTCATATGTTGCTTGCTCCTTCAAGTAGCTTTAGCTACTATCAGTCGCAAGCGCCTTGAAAATGCTCCAAAATCTATATCAAATTTATTCATGTTCTTATTGCGCGACAAGTCTATTAGATTTGTCGTGCAACAACAGCTCGATTCATCTGTTTAAATTAATTCATGTTCTTATTGCGCGACAAGTCTGATGAAACAACTGCAATTTAATTATGATTTTTTGAATAAACCATTGGGCCATTTCGAATGAGAAAGAATTGACATATCAACCAAATTAGTGTTTTTTAGTTCTTGAGCGATGGTTTCGGTGAGGTGAGGAATGTAGGGATGGAAAAGCTTAATAAAGGTTGTTAAACCAAGCAAAACTTCAGCAAAAGATCTTTCGGACTTTTTAAATTTTTCCAATTCTTCATCGCAAAACCAATGCCAAAAAACATCGTAGAGTTTGTCTGCCGCCAAACCGGGTTTTAATTTGTTAAGTAGTTCTGTCACTTCTTCAACAAGATTATCAAGTTTTTTTACATAGTTGGGATCTGGGTTATCTGTCGCACCAATATTAGCTTTATTGATATTGTTGGTTTGAGCAAATAAAATTATTAATCTTGAGGCGTTCCATAATTTGTTAAGTAGGTTTCTTCCGGCTATAAAATCACCTCGACCCACCGACTTATCTTGACCGGGAGTTGATCTAACCACCAGAGCCCAGCGTAGGGCATCGGCGCCAAACTCTTTAACAATCTCTAGGGGATTGACAACATTGCCTTTGCTCTTGGACATTTTTTGGCCTTTGCTGTCTCTTACTAATCCATGCAAATACACATGTTGAAAGGGTGATTTGCCGGTGGTGTAAATTCCCATAAGCATCATTCTCATTACCCAAAAAAGAAGGATATCATAAGCCGTTTCCATTACTGAAGTGGGGTAATATTTCTCAAAATCGGCAGAATTGGATTTTAATGTAACTACCGGCCATTGCCCGGAAGAAAACCATGTATCAAAAGTATCGGTTTCAGGCAGCCAGAGTCCTTCTTGGGTGGGTTTTTCAACACCAACCACATATGGAATTTCTTGATTGGCAGAAAGATTTTGCAAACCGGACTCTACTTCTTCAATAGAGTAGTGAGCCAAAGTGTCCTTGAGTGTGCCTGTCACATATTTGCCTTCCAAGTCGATAAAGCCTACAGTAACATTGTCTTCTTGATTTAACACGTTATACCAAACCGGAATGGGAATACCCCAGACTATTTGACGAGAAATGTTCCAGTCTTCTAAATTTTTCAACCAATGTCGCAAGATTTTCTCTCTACCCACACCGTGAATAGTTGTTTCTCCCTTATCAAGAGCAAGAAGTGCTTTTTTAACCAAGTTGTTGTTTTCATCCTTAACTTTTAGAAAAAACTGAGATAGAGGTAGTGGTTCCAAATTTCGGCCACATCTATAACAAGTGCTTACGTTGTGAACATATGAGTTGTCCGGTTGGCGACTTAATAAATCCAATTCCTTAAGTTTGGCCACTACTTGTTTGCGAGCTTCAAGTACGGAAAGACCTACAAACTCTTCAGCCAAAACTGTCATTTTCCCTTGTCGAGAAATAACTTCGGGCATTGATAAGTTGTGACGTTTGGCAACAGCAAAATCATTGGGATCATGAGCGGGAGTAATTTTAACTACGCCTGTGCCAAATTCCGGATCTACCATGTCGTCGGCAATAACAGGCAGGGTTTTCTCTCCACCTAAATCCTGAATGGTGATTTTTTGGCCAACAAATTGCGCGTATCTTTTATCATCTGGGTGAACGGCTAACGCAACATCAGCAAACTTGGTTTCCGGCCGAACAGTTGCCACTTCGAAAGGACCGTATTTAATGTAATAGAGCGGATCGATTTTTTCTACGTATTTAACCTCAAGCTCACTGTAGCTTGTACCGCATTTGGTGCAATAATTTACCAACTTTTTGTCCCTGTATATCAATCCATCTTCATTTAGAGATACGAAAGTTTGAATGACTTGATCAACAATTTTTTTATCCAGGGTGAAGTGAAAGCGCGACCAGTCCGCACTGGCTCCAAGTAGTTTCATTTGTTCAACCGCCACACCGGAGTTTTCCTGAACGTAATTCCAAATCATGTTGTAAAGTGTTTTTCTATCAAATTGGAATCTGGATTGGCCTTGCTTTTGCAGTTTTTTTTCAAACACAAATTGAGTTTCTATGCCGGCGTGATCGGTGCCGGGAATCCAAACTGTCGCATCGCCCAACATACGATGATAGCGAATTAGAATATCTTCAATTGTCACAAACATGGCGTGACCCACATGCAGCGGATCGTTGGCGTTGGGGGGAGGCATGATTATGGAGAATGTTTTGCCGGTACTTGGTGGTTTTCCGGGTGCGTCTGGATTGCCAACTTGCGCCTTATCCCAAAGCTCTTGAGTGAGTTTTTCAGCTTGTTGGAAAGAATAGGCTTTGTCCATAAAAAACAATCGCGATTTTTTTACGCTTAAGACCGGGCTTGTCGTGTGGTGAGGATATCTGGCGTTTTGCGAAAAATATCTTCATTAGACTCGTCTTAGTGTGGAAAATCCAATATATTGACAAGCCTAACAATTATAACACCAGCGGGGTGATGTCGATTAGAAAAATACGGATGTTAAGATTTTGCTATCTGCATGCACTATATCCCGCCGGTTCCTTGCAGATATTTTGCCGACCAAGGTTTGTAATTAGAAGTAAAAACATCTTTTCTTCTTAAGCTTCCATCCGCATTATAAACTTCATTAACCACTCTGGCTTTAATTCCACCGGCCGGCCAATCAATTTGCACCAACTTGCCAGCAGGTAAATTGGGGTCTGGAAAATATTGTGGGGCCGGAGCTTTGGTGGCATCCCAAGTGGCATGTTCAACAATTTTGGTACTTCTGCCATCGCTGGTTCCATAAAGCTCAACATACATATATTTTTTTTCGCTATCCGCTACGGAATGGAGAAGAATATATCCCGATGTATCATTCTTAAACCTAAAATCTGTTTCGCCGGTATAGACGGTGGCATCCAGTCCCGGTTTTGTGCCAAGTTCATAATAAGACACTCGGTATGAATGCGGAAGTCTTTTTACTATTTCCAAACCTGCGTCCAAAGTTGCTCTAAAAATAGTGGTGGAAACTTGACAGACGCCTCCGCCATCACCCAGCTCGGTGCGACCACCCTTAATCACATAGGCGGATTTAAAGCCGGTACGACTGCTCACTTCTCCCAAAGCTTTGTTAAAGGAAAAAACTTCTCCCGGAGCGATTAGTGCATTGGTGATTTTTTGCGAAGTTAGATTGACGTTGAAAACACGATTGGGAATTGAGCCGGAATAATAACTTTCGCCAAAGCCGATTCTTTCGTTGATGCCCAAGCTGTTTAGTTCAGCCAAAGATTTGCTGGGTGGTTTTTCTTGTGTTTCCAATATCAACATCAACGACTTTTCTTCATTATTAATTAAATTTTTAACGGCTTCATCCAACTTAACATTCATTTTTTCATTATCAATGCTTCGGCCGTTTCTGGGGGGCGTGAAAGAAATGACGCGATTATTTTGCTCGTCGATTTTTAATTCCGGTTCAATGGGGGAGGCGCCCACCTCTAATTCCCAAAGATCATAAAGCTTTTTAAGCGAGTTGTGGTTGAGTTGATCGGGAAGAGTAAACAGCTCTGTCAGTGTTTGATCATTAATGGTGGTGGAAAATCTTTCTGTTGAAATTATGATTGATTTACCAACTATTTTTTCAATTAAGCTTTTGGCTAAAGCAACTTCTTCTTCAGAAAGTTTTTTGCCAACTGTGAGAGTGGGTATGTTGATTTGTGTGTTTCCGGTAGCTAATTTTTCTTCAATTAAGGTGAAAGTTTTTTCAAAATCAATTTGTTTGCCTAATTCTCCAGCGCTGATCGTAATTGTTGATGGGTCTCCAGACTTGCCGATTGTTGCTGAAGGAGTGCTTGGTTCTTGATAAACTTGAGAATTAAGTTGAAAAACCATTTCTTCAACTTTATCATCGTCAAAACTATAGTGAACCGGAATTACCACTTGTTCAAAATATCCGCCGATGTACCAAATTATTTTGTCAAAAAAAGACTGAGGAATCACATTTTCCATTGACTTTAAAGGTTCAGCCCTGTAATTAATCTGAGCTGAGGGTGAGGAAATGCTTTTTTCATCTGTAAAAAGTGTTATTGTAGTGTTGCTGGGAGTATTTTTGAGAAAAACGGTGGAAGCGTTTTGGCGTGTGAGATTACCAACGGGGGTGGAATCAAGCAGGGTGTTGGGTGGTAAGTGAGTGGTGGCGTGTTGAATGAAATAGCCTGTAGTAGCAAACAAAAAAACTACAACACTAAGCCAGAGAGCGATGATTAATCGTTTTGAATAATTTTGCGAGTTGATCATAGCAATTATTTAGTTGATTATGTTATGATGTTAGTAGTTTTTACTTTCAATTGATAAGTATTTTACCTGAAAAAATGTAGTTTGTATCATGCCAATACCACTGCCCAAACCAACAGCTCCACCCGTTGCCAATTCAATGGCCGGATCCGCTCAGCCGAGTTTGGCATCGCCAAATCCTTCTTCTGTTGCCGGAATATCGGGTAATGTTTCAACACCAACCGCAATCCCTTCTCCTCCCACTGCTGTTGGTGGTTCAACTCTTGGAGTCTCATCTGGGCTTGGTGTCGCATCTATAAATCCCTTACCAACAGCAAGTTCTCCAGCAGTATCAAAATTGGGCGCTCCAATTCAACAGGCTCAATCAACTCAGCCCAATCAACCATTTCAAACATCTCAGACGGCTCAATTAGCTCAGTCGGGCCAGTCCGCTCAATCGTTTCAGCAAGTTGGAATATCCGGTTCTTTGGGAAGTAGCGGAACAAATTCCAATTCAGTAATTGCACCGGGCTCATTAAGAATGATCCCTCAAGTTCCTATCGAAGCTCCGGTTGTTGCGGGAGTAAAATCGTCTCCCATTGCTCAAGCTCCTCCAAGAAGTTCGGATGTGGGTGTTGGCGCGGGCGGCGCGCCGCCCGCGCCAAACATGATAAAACCCATTGTGGGAAGACCACTACCAAGAGCGGGAGCCGGCTATGATGGAATTGATTCAAAACCGGATGTTGTCGCTTCGGCGATGATTAGCAACTCAGACAAATCTCCCAATGCTAATCCCACCACCATAAACAACAATGTGGTCGTTAATCAAACTCCGCCCGGTGGTGATTCAGGATTTGCCACCGGAGAATTACCTGCAAAACCAACAATTGAAGTTGCCGACAACAAAAAAATCGGTGCTCCGCCCCAAACTGTCACCGCGCTTTCTTCTGTTTCTTCAAATCAGGTTCCGGCTGGCGCGGGCGGCGCGCCGCCCGCGCCACCTCCTCCCAAACCTTCATCACCTCCACAAGTAGAATTTGCCAAACCCAAAAAATCGCCACTCATGTTTATTCCAATCATAATTGGTGTTTTACTCATCGCTATGGTTGGCGCACTTGGTTTCATACTCATGCGAAATCAAAACTCCTCCTCATCAACATCAAACAATGCCACCTCAACTCCTCAAAACAATTCGTCCAACTCTTCATCGAGCAATAACAACTCTGCCACCACCACTCAAAAAACCGTTTTGCAGTATTGGGGGCTTTGGGAACCCGGAGAAGCTTTTCAGCAAGTGATTGATGAGTATCAAGCTCTCAACCCGAATGTCACCATCCAGTATACAAAACAATCACACATGGATTATCGTTCTCGATTGCAAAATGCTATCGCCTCCGGTAATGGTCCCGATCTTTTTCGTTATCACGCCTCTTGGGTGCCCATGCTTAAAAGTGATTTGGCCAGTTTGCCCAGTAGTGTGATGTCGTCGGCGGATTTTCAACAAACTTTTTATCCGGTGGCTATAAGACAGTTGCAAAACAATGGTACGCCTGTTGGTATTCCGCTCATGTATGACGGTCTGGTTTTGTTTTATAACGAAGAGATTTTTGCCACTGCGGTTGAACAGCCTCCTTCAACTTGGGCGGAAGTTCGTGCGCTGGCCAAAAAACTGCGTTTACCTCAAGATGGTGGCAAGCTTGAAAGAGCCAGTATTGCTATGGGTACAACCGGCAACGTTGAGCATTTTGCCGATATTTTAGCGATTTTATCTTTACAAAACGGTGCCGATTTAGCTAAACCCGGTGGTAAAGAAACAATTGATGCTTTATCCTTTTATTCTTTGTTTGCCAAAGAGGGTTATTGGGATGAGACCATGCCCAGCTCAACAACCGCGTTTGCCAGAGGTGATGTGGCCATGATGTTTGCTCCATCTTGGCGCGCTCATGATATTAAACAAATGAATCCAAACTTGAAGTTCGCCACCGTGCCCATTCCACAACTGGATACGAACAACAAAATTGCCTGGGCAACTTATTGGGCGGAGGGAGTGAGTTCAAAAAGTAAGTCACAAAAAGAAGCTTGGGAGTTTCTCAAGTACTTAAGCACTAAAGAAGTTCAACAAAAACTGTACAACGCTCAATCACAAATTAGAGCCTTTGGCGAGCCTTATTCTCGCATAGATCTGGCTAGTCAATTAATTGCCGATCGCATTATTGGTGCTTTTTTAAGCGATGCGCCCAAGGCTCAGGGTTGGTATATGAGTTCTTACACTCATGATCGAGGGATTAATGATGAAATTATTAAGTATTACGAAGATGCGATTAATTCTATTGCAGAAGGTCGTACGCCGGACACAGTGGTGGATACTCTTTCCGCCGGCGTTCAGTCTGTGTTGCAGAAGTACGGCGTTTCCTCTAGCACTTCTCCCGCCCAATCATCGGTTAATTCTTCCACTGCAGATCCAAACTCAACTCAAGGTTTTTAGTTTAAATTGCGCTCAGCTAGTTTATTGGCGGATGTGGTTTCATGTTCTTAATGTGCGACAAGTCTATTTAAAAAGTAGTTTCTTGTTTGAATTTTTTTCTAACCGATTTGTTTTAATAGAAAATCCTATCGCCTGAGTGATAATTTTTTGTGATATAACAAACACAAAACTAAATGACACTTTTATCGGATTTTCATCTGGCCTACAGCAATGAAAACTAACATTCTGTTTTGAGAGGAATGTATTCTGTCAGAATAGAAATGGGTTAAATGTACAAGAGAAAAGATTTTTTTGTAAAAACCAACTTTGTTTTTATTGATTCATGAGTGTTTTGAACATTTATGCAAACTCAGTTTTCTTCAATAGTTTTACTGCCGATTTTATTCGCTCGAATCTTCAATCAGCCGCTCGGTTTTGTTGATTGGTGGATGTGGTTGAACAAATCAATCTCACCAAGAGTTTTTTTTCGGCAAGTTTGTGAGTTGGTTGAGTTGGGTTTGGTTGAGGTTGTTGAAGATTCTTCGGAAAAAAATCGATATTTTTGCTCTGAAAAATTATTTAAGATTTTGCCCAAAAATTATCATTTGTTGTTTGGTCAACAACTGAATAGGGTGGTGGAAAAGAGAAATCGCAAATTTAACAACAACTCGCAAAGGAAAATTGTTTTTCAAAAAATCAAAGAAGCGGAACCACTTTTTGTGTTGTGTGGATTTCTGCCTTGGGTGAGAGGAGTGGCAATTACCGGATCCATCGCCGCTTTTGATCCAAAGTCCGCCAATGATGATTTGGATTTTTTTGTTGTTTGTGCGAACAATCGCTTGTGGTTGACTCGACCAATCTTGGTGCTTTTTTCTCAACTTTTTGGTAAGCGACGCACCTGGAAAGGCGAGGAGCCAAATTCTTGGTGTTTTAATATGTGGGTGGAGGAACACTCACTCTCTTTGCCAACTTTGGAAAAAAATTATTACACGGCAAGGGAAGTCTTTCAGGCTTGGTGGTTGGTGGATAAAAGTTCAATTAATCAGGTTTTTTTGCAGTACCAGTCTTGGGTAAAAGGCTGGTTTGAATTTCAATATAAGCAGAAAATTTTGGAAAGCTATCAGGTGACAGAAAAAAATGGAAATTCTTCCGATAGATTTGGCAAATCAACCGAATTTTCTTCAACAGCAACATCTGAAGTCTTCAATCAACTCTCCCTATCTTCATTTAATAATATACTGATCGAAGAATCGAGGATTTTTCCCATCGGTTTAATTCTTGATTGGCTCAACTCATTTATGTTTAAAATTCAACTTTTATATATGAAAAACCACTATGCCGGTGGATTTGTGAGCAAAACAATGGCGCTTTTTCACCGATAGTGAGAATTATCACGTTTTGTGCCCAAGGTGATTGACTTATAGCGTCTTAAGGTGTATAAATTGTCTTTTGATCGCTTAGTCCTATAATTATAAAAGGAGTGTTATGGAATTAGCTCCCAATCGTGTTGTTTTGTCACAATCAATTTATCAAGCTTGGAATTTTCCAATTCACAATATGTG
The DNA here is from genome assembly GCA_964614795.1 of uncultured Pseudomonadales bacterium. Lineage (GTDB taxonomy): Bacteria > Patescibacteriota > Microgenomatia > UBA1400 > PJMF01 > CAZTME01. Next base: position 23,922 of record CAZTME010000003.1, read on the forward strand.
GTTATTTGAACAGGAAATTAGATTTCTCCTTGATAACTGCGAAGATTTGCCCACTGCAGTAAAATCTTCAGTTGCAATTCTTTTAGCTTCTCAATCGATTTGGGGAAATCTTGATGTTGGTAGTGTTAACAAAAGTGTCGAGGAAAATGCAATTCCCCCAGAAAACGCTGGTGAACAAGTATTGTGTGCTCTGAAAGAGAGGGGTTTTAAAATTGATATACTGTTTTCTACAGTACTCGAAAAATTTGTGGCAATGGGTCGGGTTTCACCAATATTTGTTTTTAAGAATGGCAAACTTCTTCATTCAAAGAGCTGGAGTTGGCTGCATCAATTAATGAAAGATGTCGAGCTTGGAGTTAGCACGATGTCTGGAGGCTATCACGAAGTTATTTCTATATTGGAGAAATATTCAAAAAAAAGAAAGGATTCAGTAGGAGAAAACCTTGAGGTTCAGTTGGTTTTTGGAAGCCACATTCAAGACGAGTCGATAAAATTTGCTGTGGTTTTAGTGGGAAAGAACGTCGGTTCTTCATCTCAGCAAAAAAATATTATTAAAGATTGGAAAGTTTCTAAAGTGCGTAATTGGGGAAGGGCGGCAAGTGATCAATTAGTGAGGATGGGAATGAGAGCGGGTAGCCTGACCATGGCAAATCAAATTACTGAAGAGCTAAAATCTAGAACTCCTAGGATTGACGTTGTCCAATCATCGCTCGTTTCAGGAACACCGGATTTGGCAGAACTCAATAGACGCCTTATTGAGTTGCCGCTGACAGATCCAAGACGCGCTCCCATTCAAGAACAAATTCTTCATAGAACTGAACAATATCAATCAATACTTATGCAGCAGTTATGGCTTTTATCATTAAGTGATCAAGAAAGAACCTTTGGTGTGGGAAGACCTCATAGATCAGGATCTTAAATCATTCCGTTTGAATCAATAAAAACTTAAATTTCTGTAGGTGCTATACTAACATCACCTCATGTCTTCCCTTGTTTTGGTGACTGGTGTTTTTGATGTGTTTCACAAAGAGCATGAGATTTTTTTGCGTAAGGCCAAACTTTTGGGTGATAGGTTGGTGGTTGGATTGGAGAGCGATGCCAGGGTGAGGAGGTTGAAGGGGGTGGGTAGGCCGGTTAATTGCGCCGGTAAGAGAGTGCAAACCATTCTTGATCTGAAAATTGCCGATGAGGTTTTTGTTCTTCCGGAAAAATTTGATGATCCAGAGGATCATAGGCGTTTGTTAAATAAGATCAAGCCAAGTATTTTAGCCATTTCTTCCCACACCCCACATCAACAAGAAAAGCTACAGTTAATGCAAGAAATCGGTGGTAAAGTAGTTGTGGTCCATGAGCAAAATCCTAATGTTAGTTCAACAATATTAATTGAGAATAATCAG
>CAZTME010000004.1:0-15380 GCA_964614795.1 uncultured Pseudomonadales bacterium
CCATCGCCTCCAGAAGAAAAGCTCAGTGGCAAAAATATCAACAAAAACATGCGGGACGTGGCAAAATTGGCCTGCGCACCTTAATGCGTTGGAGCATGTTTGGCATCATGGTTTGGTCTTTAATTACCATGTCAAGCATTCTTCTGCCGGAAATATACTTCCGCTTGAATCCGGAAACGATAAATCAAGTTAGTAATTTATCGGCTGAAGAAATTAAAGAGCAACATCGCGGTGATGAATCAATCGATATCGAGCCCAACTCCCTAGAGGAGATAATTCATCCGGAACCGGAGTTTGATGCAAGCTTGCCTCTAGGCAACTGGATTAGAATTCCATCCATTGGTGTGGACACACAACTTGATCCTTCGGCAAATCCCGATGAAGCATTGGCCAAAGGAGCGTGGCTGGTGCCGGATTTTGGACGACCCAACGACACTTCTTTACCGGTGATTGCGGCAGCTCATCGTTTTGGTTGGGACTGGTGGTGGCTTTCCGACTTTGGCAAAAAAAACTCATTTTACTCACTACCTAAATTACAGGCGGGAGACGAAGTGCAAATTGTGTTTAATCAGCGCTTGTATCGCTATCAAGTTTATGCCGTTCAAGAAGGTTATGAAATCACGGACTATAACGCCCACTTAATCCTATACACCTGCAAGTATCTAAACTCTCCGGATCGTTACTTTGTGTATGCGGACAGAATGGTTGAAGATGTGGTGGTGGGGGAGAATAGCTCGAGTGTTTTGTCGGGTGATTTGGTTGCCAGATAATCTTGAGTTATTACAAAATAATTTTCATGCATCAGCTAGGTTGATAATCAGTTGCATCGTCTGGCTTGACCAACGCCGAACTGACATTTCGTTATGAGAGCTCCACAACCACCGAATTGCGAAACTCGTTTGCTGAAGTTTCTTGATGCCTCAGCTATTAATTTCTCGATAGCATTTTTGTTAACTTCTTTATTTTGCAGAGATTGGGTTTTGGTATTTTCTAATCCAATAATGAGCCTCTAGTGTCATATCGATGCCACGAGCATGTTTTTTTGACAAAACAGCGATTGTGTCATATAATTGAATTCTTCTCTGATTCGATGTGATCGGGACCAATTTGTTTCAACAAAATTTTTTTCATTTTCTCATCGCTTGATTTTATGTGTTGAAATGCGGTAGTAACTTCTTTCAGGCGGTGTTTACCAAATATGCCAAGAACGGCCAAAAAAACTTCTTCCACAACGGTGGAATCTGTAGCAGGAATTGTGGAATCTCTCCCGGTGGGAGATGCCCCGGTTAAGCTGGAGGCTGGTAAAACCAAGCCTTCATTAGCTCCGGGTGTGTTTACTGTTGGCTTAAAAGCACCACTTCAGCCAAAAGAATTAACTCAAGTTTTGGAGGGAGGAAGCGATGCAAAAATACAGCAATCAGTAGACCAGCCATCAGCAAATCAGCAATCAACTAGAAAATCGGCAGAAGTTTCTTCAGATTCAAAAAAAGAAGATTTTAAGACTATGAATTTAAAAACCACTCAAACAACTCAATCCACTCAATCGGGTCGGTCAAGTAAGTCGGCACAATCAGCACAACTAACTCAGTTGACTCAAGCAACTCACTCAAGTCAGTCAACTCACTCTGGTCGGTTAAATCAATTGGCTCAGGAGGATCAATCAAGTCAGCCAACGCAATCAGTTCAAGAAGCTCAATCAGCTCAGTTTGGTCGGTCTGTCCAATTAACCGGATCAACTCAAACAACTCAGTCAGCTCAATCAGCACAAGAAACTCAGCCGACCCAGGAATTTCAGTCAACTCGGGAAAGTCAATCAGATCAGTCGGAAATGTCAAAAACCCATCATTCTGAAAATACTCAAGCTTTAGCAGACAAAAGTGGTGGACCATCTGGAGTTCAAGAAGCAAAACACAAACCCAGTCACAACGTAGGACAAAGCATCTCTAGATCAATTCCTCCGGTTATGCCGGTGAAAAGAAGTTTTGGTCACAAGCAATATGGCAGGTATCAAAATGGCAACGGCAATTCCAGACAACGCTATTCAAACGAGGAGTATGATGATACTTATGTAGCCAATAATAGTGCTGGAAGTGTGACGGGAATTTTGGATACTTCCAAAGATGGACATGGTGTATTGCGCTTGGAGCTTTCCGCCGAGCATGAAAAAGACACTTACATTTCCACCTCTTTAATCAAAAGATATCAATTGCGACCGGGCGATGTGGTCAGTGGCCCGGTACGTATTCCCAAAGAAAATGAGCGTTATTGGGGTTTGCTAAAAGTTGATACGGTTAATGGTATGCCCGCAAGCGAGGCGGCCAAACTGGATCGACCAAAATTTAAATCATTAACTCCCGTTTATCCTAATGAAAAAATCAAGTTGGAAACAGGCGAAGAGCCCTTGGCACTGCGCATTATTGATTTGGTGGCTCCCATTGGCAAAGGTCAAAGAAGTTTGATTGTTTCACCACCCAAGGCCGGAAAAACCACTTTGCTTAAAGATATTGCAACCGGAGTTGCCACCAACCATCCGGAAATTCATATCATGGCCGTATTGGTGGGTGAGCGTCCAGAAGAAGTAACAGATATTAAACGACACATTGCCAGAATTACAAAAAACGATGGAGAAGTGGCGGCCAGTAACTTTGATGAATCGGCGGAAGATCAATGCCGAGTAGCCGAAGTTGCCTTGGAAAAAGCCAAAAGAATGGTGGAAATGGGTAAAGATGTGCTCATTTTGCTTGACTCAATTACTCGTTTGGCCAGAGCTTACAACTTGGCAATACCAACTTCCGGCAGAACATTGTCCGGCGGATTTGATCCGGCGGCGCTTTTCCCGCCAAAAAAATTCTTTGGAGCGGCGCGTAATTTTGAAGTGCCGGGCTCGTTAACCATTGTGGGTACGGCTTTGGTGGAAACCGGCTCCAGAATGGATGACCTGGTTTATGAAGAATTTAAAGGCACGGGCAATCAAGAAGTACATTTGGACAGAAGATTGGCGGAAAGAAGAATTTATCCCGCCATAGATGTGCAAAGATCTGGTACGCGTCGCGATGATTTGTTGGTGGATGCAATGACCTATCAATCCATCATGACACTTCAGCGCATGCTTGATACACTGGACAAAGAAGAAAGGACGGCGGTTTTCATTGAACAACTGCGAAGATCAAAGTCCAATAAAGAGTTTTTGGCAGGGTTAAAAGCGGGTTAAGATCTATTTAATCTGCATTTAAGAGCTAAAAAAACAAAATGATTGATTGTTGTCGGCTTTTAAACTGCATTTAACTCACCTTCCTTAAATCCTCGACCGCAACTTGGGGATGAGGGAGCCGCTAGGCAGTAGCGCAAGCTCTGCTTGCAACAACCAAAAGCCTCGATCGTAAGTTCGTGAAAAGTTTGTAAGATAACAAAAAAACAAAATGATGAATTATTATCAGCTTTTTAATCCGGCGCTTTTAAGCAATTCTTGTCTGGTATTTTGATTTGAGACTAAACTACTATCTGGATACAAAAACTCGTAATTCAAATATGAAAAAAAATCAACTTTCTTGGAAAGCTTGGCTGAAATCTTGGAACCAATATCTTCAGGATTGGCGTGATTTTTTTAACTTTCTCTATAAATATTTAAGAATGAGAGCTTATGCCGGTTTCAGTAAGTTTGAAAAAATAAAAGATATCTTGGTGGATCTTTTGTACAGGAAAAGAGGTCGTTATGCTCGACCATTTTTGCATTTTGGCACTTTGCTACTCATGTTTGGCGCAATTGCATTGGGCCCGATTGTTTTTGCTCAGGAAGAAGCTAACTCCGAAACAGACGCCAGGGGGCTCTTGGCAATGAGTGAAGAAGTTAGCATGTACACACAACAAGCCGAAGAAGTCAGGCAATTTCGAGGTGGTGAAATTACTACTCATATTGTAGAAAGCGGAGAAACGCTTTCCAGCATTGCTCAAAGATATGGTTTGCAACCGGAAACAATCATTTGGGAAAACAAATTAGATGAAAAAGCGGTGTTAAAACCGGGGCAAGAATTAAGAATTTTGCCGGTGGACGGCTTGCGACATCAAGTGCAAAGAGGTGAAACAATTTTTTCGATTGCCAAAAAATATGGTTTGGATGAATCTCAGGCTCAGTTAATGGTTGACTATCCCTTCAATGAATTTTTGAATGATGAAACTTTTGAATTGGCTACAGGCCAATCGCTAATGGTGCCAGAAGGTCGTCCGCCAAAAGTGATCGCTTCGGTGGGGAATACACCAAGAACTTTGGTAGTGGTGACGCCGGACGCCGGACCGGTGACCGCGACCGGCTCGTTTATTCGTCCCGCAGGAGGAGTGGTTAGTCAGGGTTACAAGTTTTACCACAAGGCTGTGGATATTTCCAATCGTTCGGGAGGGCCAATTTTGGCGGCAGATAGCGGTTCGGTGAGCGTGGCGGGTTGGGACAGCTCCGGCTATGGTAATAAAGTGGTTATTGATCACGGTAATGGCACTTCAACTTTGTATGCTCATTTAAGTGCGATTCAGGTTGCCAATGGACAAAGAGTTAATCGTGGAGATGTGATTGGCCAGATGGGCTCCACCGGCCGTTCGACCGGCACGCACTTGCATTTTGAAATTAGGCAGAATGGAGTATTTTTGAATCCTGTTTCCATTTTGGGATTGTAGAAGGGATTGGATATGAATAAAAAAGAATTATTCTCAGTTGCGATAAAATTTACTTATTTTGGGGTAAATAATGTTAGTTGACTTATCGCGCAAAAAACATGAATTGATATAAATTTTTTGAATATTTTCAAGGCGCTTGCGACTGATAATAATCAAGGCTACTTGAAGGAGCAAGCAACTTAAGAAAATGAACAAAAGATGAGCAAATGAATAATTTTGTTACTGAGCGATAAGTCTAATTAGAGATTGAAAGAAAACTTATGAAAGACATAGTTGGATTGGTGGTAAAAGCGGGAAGAGGTGGTGACGGCCGAGTTTCGTTTTTGCGTCAAAAATATCAGCCAAAGGGTGGCCCGGACGGTGGTTTGGGTGGAAATGGTGGCGATGTGATTATTAAATTGGATACAACTTTGGCGAGCTTGTCTCATTTGGCAGGAGTCAGAGGAGTGGAAGCAAAAAGTGGTCAGCGCGGCGGTCCGCGTTCCATGAGGGGTGCAAATGGCGAAGATTTGGTAGTTAATGTGCCCGGTGGCACTTATGTGTGGGAGGTGGCAACCAACGCGACCGCCGCGCACAGACTTGTGACTACAACAGACACCCAGCCAATTTCCAGAGCATCTGCGCGTTTAGAAAAATATGAATTACCCTATGTGGGTGGTGCGCATCCCGAACGACCAGAGGATGAATCTGCGATTTCTTTATCCGCCGGTGAGGAACTAAAATTCAAACAACTTCAACCAAGTAAAGCCGGTTGGCGTTTAGTTGGAGTGATTGATAATGATAATCCCACACTAATGGTTTGTCAGGGTGGATTCGGGGGTAGAGGCAACGAAACCTTCAAAAGTAGTGTTAATCAGGCGCCACTGCAGGCAGAATGGGGTTCTTTTGGTGAAGAGCGCTTACTTGTCTTCGAATTGAAGTTGTGGGCGGATTTTGGCCTCATTGGCTTGCCAAATGTAGGAAAAAGTACGCTTTTATCAATCATTAGCCAAGCCAAACCCAAAATCGGTGATTATCCATTTACCACTCTGGAACCCAACTTGGGTTTAGTAAAAAAAGATTCTAAAGAGTTGGTAGTTGCCGACATTCCCGGTTTGATAGAAGGTGCCAGTGCCGGCAAAGGCTTGGGTTACGATTTTTTGCGCCATGTGCAACACTGCACGGGATTAATTTATGTGTTGTCACCACTGGCTGAAGATCTGGAGTTTTTAGAAGATGCTCAGTTGCTAACAATGAGATTGCTTATCCAGCTTAAATTATTGATTCAGGAATTATTGGCTTATGATCCGGCGCTTTTGAAAAAAGAACAAATCGTTGTTTTGACTAAAACAGATCTCTATCCCAATGTTTTGGAAGGGGTGATAGCTAATTTAACCGGCAGTGTCGCCGAGCAAAACTTGAGTCAAAAAGCAGTGCCGATCGTGGCCGTTAGTGGTGCTACAACTCTGGGTGTGGATTTGTTAATTGAGAAATTGTTTGAAGCGCGTGGAGAAGTATCTGAGGAAATCAGTAATTAATTGCCATCCCGTTTTGAGTTTTGCTATACATAGCAGATTTGCTACATATGATCATTTCAAGAAATTATTACGTAAAATTCAATTTGCTTTCTAATCACTGGAATTCTCAACAATTGTTTCAAATTAGTTTATTAAGAAAAATATTTCTTAATTGGTCGGCTAACTACTTTCTAAGGAGTATTGGCTGTTGGTTCGGAACTATCGGTTGATGCGGGTGGTTCTGAAAGCTCTGAAGACAGCGGAGTTGTTTGTGCGGGTGGTAATGTTGCTTCAGGCAGGGAAGCCGGAGCAATTTCCACATCTTGCGTTTGAGTTCCCGAGTTCAAGTTGAGCTCGCCGGCTGAAGGAGCTTGAGTGCTTGCGGAAGGAGTGGCAGTGTTTGAGCTTTGCGCGTTAGCTCCTTGTTGTTGCTGTTGTTCTCGTTCAGCTCTTAACTTTTCCACAATCGGTTTTAATTCTTCAATTTTTGCCTGAATAGATTTGTAATCCTCCGATTCGGTGTCTTGAATAAAGCCAATCACCGCTTCATAGGCGGTGAGAGCTTGCTCAAAGGCGCCTAATTTTTCGGATGCGAATGCAAAGTTAAAAATGGTATTTGGGTAGTCATTTTTTACCTGCAAGGCTTGATTAAGAATATTCAAGGCTGTCTGCCATTGTTCTCGATTAAAATAAACTCCGGCCAGTGAGACATACAAATCCGGAGCGGTTGGATAAAGATTAATTGCTTTCACAAAAAATTGTTCAGCAAAACCATCTGCTCCTTCGACAGTGCCAATCAATCTTTGATAAATATTGGCCAAAACGGCGGCGTTCTGAGCGTTTCTTGGATCGAGTTGATCTGCCGCTTGCGCCTCCCTCACAGCTTGCTGAATGAGTTGACCAACCAACTGCTCATCGGCTTGGGTTTTGTCGGTGCGATTGGCGATAATTTCTGCGATAGCAATTGAAGTTAAAGCGTAATCTCGGCGTAAAATATCAAGATAGGGGTTAAGCCTGACTGCGGTCATGCGTAAATCATAAACTTTTTGCGCATCATCATTTTGGGCGGCAATTTCGGCTAAAAATGAGTTGTGAAAAGCCAGGTAAAAATTTGCCAAATAATATGAAGAAAGACTTACGCCGGCAACAATTAGACCACTGGTTAAGTAAATCGGCCATTTTGGAGAATGAGATTGCGCGTTGGTATCCTGTCTGGCTGAAAGCAATTTGGTGTGAAAGAAGGTAAAGTGAAGGACTCCCACATCTTGTCTTCGACCCGCAATGAACAATGCGGTTAGAAAAGCATGAATGGCAATAATTACCACACTGGGTTGGAAAAAGAATTGGAGAACAAAAGCGGAAATTAGCATTGAACCGATCGGTTTTTCTTCTTTTGAAGACTTTCTGAACTCGATTATTGCAAAAATAAATAGGGCTAACCAAGTGAAAAGTCCCAAAAACCCGGTGGTGGTGAGCAGAGTGAGTGGGGTATTAAAGCCAGAAGCAAAAACCAACGACCATTGTGGCGTGTTGTTTAACCAATAGGGTTTGAACTGTTGATAGGTGGAAGCATAAGAGCCCGGACCCACACCAATGAGTGCGCTGCGAGGATCTCTAATACTATCTAGAGCTACTGACCAACTGGCGGCCAAAGACGGAGTTTGAATTGGAGTGCGCCCAGGCAATAAATGAAAGCCGAAAATGCCTGCACCAATGAGCAAGAAAATGAGTGCCACCAGTTGTGCCGGTTTAGCCTTCTTTGAAAACCACCAGGTGCTGACAATACCAACAATTCCCAGCAAACTTAGTTGAAAAGCATTGGCAATTGAGCCGGATAAATTAAATAAAATACTGGGGCTGGGTGAAATAAATGGTCCAAAAAGTGGCAAAAGACTACTCGGAGCCAGTTTAACTTCAAAAAGAGTGATGGAAAGAAGTTCTAAAATGCTGGCAAAAACTACAGCAATTACGCCAACTACGTAGGAAATCATCCACCATTTTTTACTATTTTTTGAAAGAATGGGTGCCAAAAATAGGGTGGTAACTCCCGCAGCAAGAAAAGCGCCTCCAAAACCCAAAATCGCTTTCACCGGATAATCATTGGTGAAAAAAGTTGATGCCGAAATACTAATCAGAAATAAAAGAGTGACAAAAGTGAGTTTGGAGAGAATAAGCTCAATCGCTCCTCTTTTAATGATAGAAATTGCAAATAATAATCCGGAGATAAGAGCGGTAATGAAAAGGATGTAGAGTTTACTTTCGTCAATAAAGTTTTGTGTGAGGGGGATTAAGCTCACGAGCATCATCAGGGTGGCTCCACTAATTACGGTGGTGGCAATGCCGGCCAAGCTTAGAGTGAGGTTTTTTTTGGATTCGTTTGTCATATTTCTTAATTTGATTTCATTTTTACTTGGTTGTTTAGATTTTTCTGTTGATATTTGATGTGTTTGTATTAATGGTACAAATACACAAATCAAATCAACGCAGACTCATTGTATAGGAATTTAATTGGTCCTGTAAAGAACTGATTGAATGATTGTTGGCGTTTTGTAAAAATGTCCCCTGCGTTAAGTAGAAATGTCTCCTTTTGAAAAATATCCTTTATGCCCTTAGTTCCCGGATGAACTAATTGATCGTCGGTCTTCCTCAACTTTGCAGGCTAATAATTAGCAATATTAAATTTGCAATTAAATAGACTTGTCACGAGTTCTTAATTTTGATTTTTTTCCATGGAGGCGTTGATTTTATTCCAGGTAAGCGCAGATAAAGATTTAATGGCATTTTCTTGTTCTTTAAAATCATTTCCTCTGGTCATTATGCAAAGAATGTAGGGATTGTTGGGATAATAAACAATGCCGCAATCGTGCAACTGCTTTTGACCTGTTTCCTCAAGAAACCTCTCGCCGAATTTGTGAGCGATGGTGGTTTTTTCCGGAACGCCCGCCACCAAGCCGTTTTTAAATTGAGTTTGAGTGAGTATTTTTAATAAATTTGCAGAATTATCTTCAGAAATATAGGATGCATTATAGAGTAATCTAAGAAAAGTGGAGTATTGACGTACCGTAATGAAGTCTTTATCTGGAGAATCTCCAATTTGAGTGCCGGTTAATGCAATTAATTCTTCAAATAATTGTTGGTCGGAAATATTTCCCAACGCATTAAGTGCTTGATTATCTGAATCAATAATCATACTTTCTATCAGATTTTTGACCGGATAATATTCTCCACTTATTAATTTGGCACTGTGACTAGTATAGTTTTGAGGCAGTGTTTCTTGAGTAGAGGAGTAGAGAAGTTTTTCTTCTAAAATTGCCGGATTTTCCTCCGCTTGCTTATAAAGAGTAATTGCCAGTGGTAACTTGAGTAGACTGGCAGGCATGAATTTAGTGTCTTCTTTAATTGCGATCCAGTAGCCTGTTTTTAGCTCACGGAAGTAATAACTGATTTTGTCTATCGCTGGAGTTGATTCCAGCTTATTTATTGAAATTCTGACATCACTTTCAAAAGGTGTAAGTAGTGTTTGCAGAGAGCCCTCCGGCTGGTCGCACCATAAGAGGGGATTGGTGAGTGAAGTTTTGCCTTTGGCAAAGATTTCCGGTTTGTTAAAAATTTTTGGCTTGTTGGCAAAATTAAGGGTGATAATCACGCCAATAATTATCCCAATGAAGAGAATGCTTGAGGAGATGACGGCAATTTTGATTTTTTCGATTGGAATGGAGTACATAGTATTTTTAGTTAGCAATCACAAAACAAAGTGGCACTTTTTTTCGACTTCTTCATCTGTTTTAGAATGAGGTTAACCGGATGTTTGGTTTTAGAGTGCTATATATCCGCCATTTGGTTTTCTGTTTGCTCTAACTAGTAAATAGATTAGCACTAACTTCATAGAGAAGAAAGAGACACTTTAATTTCGTGTCCCAAAAAGACTAAAAATCATCTCACTCCTTCAGGTGAAAAGAAAATTGGTAAGGCTGATGCGAGAGTCGGGCAATATGCAAAAATTGAATTGTTTTATTGTGCGAAAAATCTAGCAAATTATTTAAATGGATTGACTAAAGTAATTTCTTCATATTTGAATAAATGTTTGAAATTGTCACTAGCAATAGTATTTTCTCCATTGGTCAAAGCGGTAGCAACCAAATATGAATCAAAAATTTGGGTGCCGGTCACACGGTATTTCTTAACAAGTTGATAAAATAGCAACTCTGTTTCTTCAGCAGGGTATAAAACTGTCATATTTGTAGTAATAAGATTAATTGCCTTGAGGGCTTTTTGGGTTGAAAAGGGATGTGGATACTTCGTGTGAGTAATAATTCTTAGAGTTTCTAATATGTTTTGATGAGCGAGACACAAATTTTGCAGATTGTTTTCTATAAACAATTGAGCGATCTGTTGCTTTGGTGAGTCATTATTGAGAGCGTAAATAATGATGTTTGAATCAATCAGCATAAATTTCTTCTCTAGTTAAGTTGTCTAAAGAAGATCCTAGATTTTTACTCATAAACTTAATTTTTTTTAAGTTTTTTGTGGTGTTTTTTTGCATATATTGACTAATAGCTTGAGTAACTATAGGTTGAAACGTTGTGCGTTGTTTTATGGCGGTTATTTCAACCGCTGTTTTCATTTGTTGGGGTAGGCGAATTGTTGTTCGTATTAATTGCATAGCTAATTAATTCTAATATTTCGATATTGAAATTGCTTTTTACTTATCAACTATGTATTAATATTGACATATTTATGTCTTTATGTCAATAGTTAAACTTCTCAAGAGCATACGCTCGGCGTTTTAGATTGTTAAAAGCAGAGCTTGAGCTGCTGTGTGTCGGCTCCTTCATCCCCAAGGGAACTTACGGTCGGTGATTTTAGGGAGGTTGGATAAATAATGGTTATCCAGTCTTGAGAAAATCTAGCTCTCTCAAAACAAAATGGCGATTCTTGTCTTACTCAATTTTCAAGCAAGAGTTAACTATATCAAATCTGCTATTTCGTTTTAAACTCGCTATCTATTAGACTTGTCGTAAATTAAGAAGGTGATCAATCGAATCTTGTTGTTATTGAGCAATAAGTCTATTGCAACCCAGATTTTCAATTTCATTGACAATTTAATTCACCACCCACCAATTGAAAATGACGTCATTATTTACCGGTTGGTCAAAGCCAATGGTAAAGCGCGCTTCGTTTAACTCCGGTGTATTGGGGTCGTCTGCCAGTTGTTCCTTGACGTAGATGGTTTGGTTGCCGGTACTGCCCTGAGGTGTGACGTAAATGAGTGACTCCGCCGAAACATTGGGGTTGGCAATGGTGAGTTGGGATGTGCCGGCTGTAATTTTGGCCTTGCCCGATTTTTTTGAAGAGGTGAGTTGGGTGTTTTCCCCCGGGTTTTGACCAGATAAGTCTTGACTGCCTAAGGCCAGACTGTCTGCGTTAACCTCCCCCGCAAACTCTGCTTTACCCTGCGCACTTATCGTTGCCACCGGTGTGCCTAGTTCATTCACAATCTCAAACCTGGACTGTGTTACTTCTCCCGTTTCTGTACTGGCACCTGCTACTTGGAACTGAATAGGTCTGTCAAAGGTGGTGGGGGTAACCAGATTGGTTAGTAAAGTAGAGTCAATAGTCACTGGCTTTTTAAACGTTACCTCTCCATCGATTATTACCTTACCATCTGCCAGTAGGACCAAGCCATTCATTAAGTTTAATGCTCCTGTTTCCGGAGTAGAGATATAGAGTGTTTCTTCTTCTCTACAGACTAGTTCATCTTCTTCACTTAACTGTTCTCGCAGTAACGGATCTGTGCAAATACTACTGACGCTACTAATACTGACTCTATTACCTCTCATACTAATGCCACCACTCATGACTAAGTCACCACCCACTTTAATATCACCTCCCAGTGCGGTGTTACCATTGACTTGCAGGTAGGTTTCAAAGAAACCGGCATGAGCACCAAGGAGAGTAGGATTAACCGATAGTTCATCTAATGAAGAAGGATCCAGTACCGGTATGGAGTTAATATCTATTCCGGTAATACCGGCAATGATCTCTCCACTCTTTGTAGCTTGTGGATCGTATCCAATTAACTGTTGCAGTAGAGAAGGAGCCACACTCTCTGTTAACAATCTATCAAAATCAACAATAGAACCGACAGTTAATGAACCGGAGATAGTAGCAGAGTAGAGTGAGGCAGTCATGGCATTTACTTGTTCAAACTCTGCCACTTTAGCTTCGAGAGCACTCATGCGGGCAGAGCCATTGACATCCAGGACAAGTTGGTTGGGATCACCAGCTTCTGTGGTACTTCCCAGTACCACATTGTCTGCAGTGATGCTTCCAGATACAGAAGCAGTACCCGCGAGGATTTCTCCCAGCAGGCTTCTACTTGCCTCTAGAGTCTGTGTTTGTACAGTCTCTGTACTCAGTGTACCAGAAATGCTGGTATCGTCGCCAATTGTAAGTTGTCCAAGCAGGGTGGTATTGCCATCTACGTTCAGGTTATCAGTAATATTGACACTTCTTGCCACCAGTCCTTCTAAAGTTGCGCTCCCCGTAGCTGTAATATCACCCGTTGTTATGGAATTAGCAGAAAGACTACCGGCACTAACGTCACCTACTTGTAAACCAGAAATAGTAGCAGTTCCTGCAGTTAACTCACTCACCTCTAACTGATTAATGACACTTCCTTCGGGTAGGGAAGTTACACTCCCTTGTCCCAGCAATCCTTGAGTTTGTAAATCTTGTACTACTCCTGCTATATACTCACGAAGGGTAACACCGGCAATACTTAATGAATCGGCGGTAATGCTAAGAGAAGAAGTGGTAACATCAGCCAGAGTAGAAGTACCAGTTACTGTGAGATCGGCCAATTTACTAACACCACTTACTGTGACATCTGCTAGGTTAGAAGCTCCAGTGACGGTAACATTGGTTAGATTGGTTGCTCCAGTTACTGTTGCATTTGCTAGGGTTGTAAGACCAGTAGCTGTAACATCAGCGAGAGTAGAGGTACCAGCAACTGTGAGATTGGCTAGTGTGCCAATTCCAGCAATGAGATTTCCAATTACAGCTTTGGCAGAAGCGCTGGTGATAGTTATTAATGAGTCGGTCGTTTGGTTGCGTACAACAGGATGCTCTGCAACTCCTTCAATTACTATTTCTCCTTTAGAATCAACCTTTGCATCTAATTCTTGCAGAGCTCGAGTTAGCACAACGGTAAGGCCACCATAATTTACTCCCAGTTTTCCATCCTCCGAGCTACTGACGAGTTCTGGAATAATTGGTTGCAATTCCTGTGCAATAAAACCAATTTGTGGCACTCCAGAGGAAATGACAGTGTATTGTGTAGGTCTGATCTTGTTTATTGTAGAAAGATCGTACTTGGTAAGATCTGCAATATTTGTTTTGAATGATCGATCAGATCCATTAACCCAAGCTCCAGTTGAATTATTGTATGTTCCACCCCCCTGAGGCATACTAATTCCGCCACTATTGTTTATAACCATAAGATCGGTATATCCGCTCACAGAGTCTCTGTTTGGTACTTTTCGAAAATAGAAATGTGTATTGGCAGCATCCCATTTATTGAAAATTACAAATCCATCAGCGCTGCTATGAGGAGTAAGAACATGCCCTCCCATTCGCAATGAGGTAGCATTTATGTTTCCATTAACAGTGAGGTCATACCCGGGAGTTGTTGTTTTAATCCCCACGTTGCCTCGCTGTGTAGCCAATAAAACATTGCTACCACCACCGCCATTATTTGTACCGCCATCAATGTATACATTGCCACCAGCAACTGGCAATACACCCGCCCCATGGTTGCCTGCAGTTAGGTACAGATTTCCACCATTACCATTTCCACTGGGTGCTTGAATTGTGATAGTTCTACTGGTCGCAATGGTAAATCTTAAATTTCCATTAATATCAAGCTTCTCTCCTGGACTCGTCGTTCCAATCCCCACGTTGCCTGTTAACCCTACTGAGCCATTACTTCCGACATAGGTTGTGATTGGAGTATAGCCAGCGACCAACCCACCTCTTGTCAACATTATGTTGTCAAAGTCGACTGTATGGCTACTACCCTCGGCTCTAACTCCAACGTACATTGTTACATTTGCAACATCATTTGTGTTTGTTGCTGTAAAGGTGGTGGAGCAGAGTACCCACTTGTTTAAGTTGGTGGTCACATCATAAGTATTTGGATTGCAAGCAACGTCGGCGACGTTTCTACCTGTAGCCGTTGTGGCAACCACCAATCTACCTTGGGATGCATCTCCACTGGCATTTATATTATGCACCCTCACTTTGGCGCTAAGCGTATAGGTTGCGCCTGGCTGAAGAATCACCGCTTGGTTAACTCCGCCATCATTGGCAGTAGTAAAGTTATTTGTACCACTTAGTGGCGAATGAGCTTCAACTGTACCGCTGCCAGCACTAGCATCTACTCCAAAATCCCTAGATGTCCAACCAGACATACCATCTTCTGCACCACCATTAAATACCAAATTAGCACCACCAAACTCTCCAAGTCCTATGGGGTTGTTATCTGATGGGATTTGAAGTTTGTCGATGGGTGTTGTGGTCCCTATCCCCAGCCCCGTACTTGTTCCATGAAGTAACGCGCCATTAAGGTTTAAGTGGTAGGTGCCATTGGCAGCAGCACCAAGCCCTAAGCGAGCAAATTGAGGAGTTGCAGATGTGTGAATATTTTGAGGCAGTGAGAGTGTCCAACTTCTATTTGTAGATAAGTCTTGAGCTCCAGTAGGATTGACTGTGATTTGATTTGTCGTACCATTTAAGGTAAGAGTTCTACTTGTTTGAACAAAGCTAGCTGAACTAATACCATCCAACAAATCGGCATCTAAGCCAGAACCAGAGCCGTCGTTGCCACCATGCCAAATTTTGTTCCATGAATTCCATGCGGTTGCACTGGATGAGGTTCTCAACCATAAATTTGCATTATCTGTATAGGCCAATTGCAATGCGGGACCACCCGAAAAATCAGTTGCATTACCATATTTTCTCCAGGTCATGACGCCATTGTAGGTACCACCATCGGACAAACCGTTCGTACTATTACTTTTGAAATCAAATTTCACCAACGCACCAAAATCGTCTGGCTCGTCATTAACAGCCCTAGTATCGATTGATCTAACATAGTAGGAGCTACCTGTTGTATCTTGATTAAGTGTTGGCACATCTGCTGCTTGAATGGCAGAAGAA
>CAZTME010000004.1:15390-24977 GCA_964614795.1 uncultured Pseudomonadales bacterium
CCAACCGTTGCCAGAATTAAGAAAACCCTGACTTGTGCCATCCCCGTAATATGTTCCCCTCCAGGTTCCATTTGATCCTAAAAGGCGTATTGCGGATGCTGTAGTTTGATTAGATCTAAATTGCCATGATGCCCAGTTTCCTGTTCCATCTGCGGTGACAGTTCTGGCGCCACTTACAAGCGATCCAGCACTTCCTGTTGTATCTTGATTAAGTGTTGGCACATCTGCTGCTTGAATGGCAGAAGAAACAAAGTTTGTACCATTACCTCGTAGGTATTGACCACTGGCGGCAGCGTTGTTGATGCGAAAGCCAGTAGTAGCACTAATTGTTCCCACAACATGTAAGTTCCCGTGAGTTGGGCTCGTCGTGCCAATACCCACATTGCCATTTGCTAGCACTGCCAATCCGGAGCCAGCAGTGGAGTTGGATTGAATACGAGCAATAACGCCATTTGTTACAGCACCTGTATTGGCTACATAAAGTAGTCCATTAGTGGAATTTCCACTTGCATAGGAGGAGGTGAGTGCCAAACCGGTTCCAGTGGTTAATGAATTTGCGGTTATGGTAAAAAATGTGCCAGTAGTAGCTGTGCTACTAAAAGTGGTGGTATTTGTAGAATGACTGAGAGTGAGGTTGCCGTCTGGATTAGTCAAAGCATTCCACTTAAGAGATGTAGCAGGTACGGTATTTGTCCAGGTAGGTGGATTGTCAGCTCCACCCGAAATTAAGAACTGACCACTTGTCCCTGCAGTATTATTTGGCATTAAAGCGCCAGAGAACTTCACATTGCCAACAACGTCTAATGCTTGGGTTGGAGAGGTAGAGCCGATACCAACTAGGCCATTACTTAATATACTTACTCTTCTATTTGCCAAGGCCGTTCCACCTGTAAACAGATCAATTCTGTCTTGAGATTTTATGTACATGTCTCTGCCAGAACCGGTATTGTAAATATAGGTTGCTCCAGCCCAGTCAGCAGTTGTATAGCCGGAGCCAATGCTTCCAAAAGTTAGCATATTTCCTGCATCATTTTCGAAAGAACCCTCAGCATAACCAGCGGTAGTGTTATTGGTGCTTTTAAACTTAACCATGTGTTGATTACCAACCACATTGAAAAGATTTGTTGGCCCCGTCGTCCCAATACCAACATTGCCATCTGCAGAAATTGTAAGTCTATCCGCCCCTCCAGTAGCCAACCGTAAAATATCTGTTCCTCCAGAATACATACCCGTATTAGTATCGGATGAAAAAGAGAAGGTGGGAGCTCCCACCGTGCCGTTGGCACCCAGTAACAATCTTCCGCTGGTAATCACACTCACTCCGCCAACTTGGACATTCCCGGAAACTAAATTTAAGTTATCACTGCTAGCCAAATCCAATCTATTTGCCAAACCTCTACTCAACACCACATCACCACCAATAGTAATCGCTCCGGTGGTGGCGATAGTACCTATATTTTCCAAGTTGCCACTACTATCAATGCGACGAGTGCCACCAGAAGCTCCGGTATACAAACCGGTGGTGGCATTCACACTTCCCGGAGCTCGAAAATCCAGGGGAATGCTTAAAGTCACTGTGCCAGTGTTGTTATCTGCTGAAATTTGATTAGTTGTTCCATAAACGGATGAAACTCCAAAACTACTTAAGTTGCCAGTATCCACCAGTTCTCTATTCCCCCAAAACAAATTACCACTTGGAGCTCCACCACTGGATTGAGTATTAAGTACATTATGAGTACTGCTGGTGGTGCCAAGCCTAATGGCTCCCGCCACCTGTAACATTTGAGTAGGAGAACTGGTGCCAATACCTACATTACCGGTACCAGCAGGAACCAATGATAAATGCTCGTTGGTGGGAGTAGTTAAATCATTGGTAATACCTGAGAAAGTCACTGAATTGGTCGCAAAAGTTGGACCGTTATTAAAAACAACCAAACCAGAACCAGTTTCATCGGATATGGAAAGAGCGACATTAGCAGAAGAAATACTGGTAGTTAGAGCTCCACCCGTAGTGGTGGAAACCAATCTATTGGCGGTTAAACCACCTATGGTGGCTGTTCCATCCACCTGTAAGTTACTTTTGACTAGTGTTTCACCTAAACCTCCAGGATCCAGCGTAATATTACCATTACCAACCGTACTTAAAGTAAGAGTAGTACCACTCACACTCATACCTGTGGTAGAACGTAGGGAAGTACCACTGGGAACAGCAAACACTACTTCACCACTACTGTTCACTACCGGTACCGTATTAGCGGTAGCACTACTGGAAGCAGGATACCCTTGTAGTGTTTCTGTATTGAGTGCATAGGGAACACTCTTAATACTTTGACGAGGAGTTAAGACTTCACTACCTACTTCAACCTGTAACCAGACACTACTATTCTCACTAAAGACATCATCACTAATCTCATCTCCACACTCATCTCCCAGTCCTGTAGCAAAGATACCATCTTGATCGGGATCTACATTACAAGTACCACTCCATAACTCAGTTCCTCCCAGTCCCGGACCTGTATCAAACAATCTAAAGGTCATGGCTGTACTACCGGTCACAGGATTAGTACCTACATCTGTTAACCTTCCTTGGAAAGATAATGTTCTAGCCGGTCTAGTTAAAGTAGAAGGAAAAGCAAAAGAAGGAGTGGGATCGGAGAAGAATTGGGCTTGAGCAAATAACCCGAAACCTAAGACCGAAACGAGCAAAGCCAAAGTACTCAATCCCATTTGTAACATGGTGCCGAAGGGTTTGATTTTAATGATGGTATTTTCGGAAGGAGTTTGAGTTTCTTTGTCGACCTCTTTTTCTTCTGCAGAAATTGGCTTTTTTCTCTCGGTTATTTTCGAAGTTCCGGCATGTTGTTCAACTGTCCTATAATTAGAGGAAATTTTGGCAGAATTTCTTTGCTCTTCATTTGCTATAAACAAATCAGATTGATGATCATGACGTTGGATGAGTTCATCGGGAATGGTAATGGGCTGAAATGAGCTTGGAGTGGGAGGATCGACAATCGGAGCGCCAAAATTGAGAGCGAAATGACCAAGTTTTTCCGCCTGATTTTCTTCAAGAGCACCATGCTGTGCCTGCCATTTGGCAAATTGAGCAATGGTGGTGAGTTTTCGCTTAATGGTTGCCGGTGCCAGACCAATTCTCTCTTGAGACTTGGCAAACTCGATCAATCGGGTTTCGGTGAAGAGTTCTTCGAATCGGGCTTGAGGACTGGAAGCATAAATTTGGCGGATATCAGAGTTGTAATTTTTAATCGTGGCTTGTGAGCAACCGCGGCGCGCAAGTGCCAATAAGTAGCTTTGGAGTAAAACTTCCCTCTGGGAGAACGAATTGGTCTTGGCAAATTGCTCCAAGTTGCGCGCCGCCAACTGCCACTCACTTAACTGGGCAATGTTGGCTTTGGAAGTAGCGGGAGGAAGGGGAGCACTCAAAATTAATTTGAGAATCGCATTCGAATCCAGGGAACTAATCTCTTTTTGTTTTAATAAATCAAAAAGAATCAACCAGGCTAACTCGCAATCTTTGCCGGCAAAACCCTTGCGCTCAAGCGAGGAATACAACAATTCTTTCAAGCTGGTAGTGTAAAGTCGGGCAGTGGACATGAAAGTTAATTTAAAAAAATGTAGTGTGTAATTACTCAAGAATAGACGCGTAATTTCACACTTTATTCAGTGTAAAAGAATTGACATCTGGCTACAAGATAGAAGTAAGTGAAGAAAACGTTATCCAACTTCAACTAAAGATCTCCAGACTAACATAAAAATGTCTGTTGAGAATTAAAAAATAAATTTCATGGCTTTCACGATATTCAAAAGAGATCAAAATGAATGAGATATTGTGTTGAATTGGACAAAGTTCGGTACGATCGCAGAGTAATTCACAACAAAATGGCAATTGTGAATTGTGGTTAATTATCGTAATATGTACATAGGAAATAACCAAGAAAGGAAGAAAGAAGAAAAACCAGATTAGAACTCAAAAATATTCACAAATGATTGCGAATCGATGACGACAATCATCTTTCGGTTAAAAAAAACTGAATATTTGCATTGATTTGTTCTTCTTGTTCTAAAAATAGAACCGCACCTTTTGCATGAATGCGTCAATTCGCTATTTGATCGCCCGTAACAATTGAGATTATGAAAATATGATTAAAAACAATACCCGAAGATTACTCATGATTCTTCATCAAGATCAAAGTAATGAAGGACTCAGCCAGCAAGTACTTGACCTACTTAACCCCAATCTTTCCGCTGAAGGAAAACGATCGCTAGTGGTGCAAGCTCTCAAAATGGAGTTAATTTGGCAAGAAAACAGATCTGAAGGTCAGTTCTTGGGGATTACTCAAAAGGGGAGAGGGACAATTACCGGAATATTTCCAGCTTTACAACTCGTCAAACCGCTAAATTGGTCATTACTTATCTTTGGCAAGGCAAAACCCAGCGATCCCGGCTTTAAGTCGCTTTCACAATTGTTGCGTAAAGAAAAATGGATGACTGTCTCCAGAGGCGTATTCCTTTATCCATTTTCTTTAACCGAGCAAATGAATCAAGTAATAAACTCACTGTATACATCAAATGTTTTTGTGATTAATAATCCCCAGTGGAGTTATGGACTGGATCGAAGTAAAATCGTTCAGTACTATCAGTTAGAGCAGATAAACACTATTTATTCTGGAATTAGCAAAGAGCTTGATAGTCTGCTAACAAAGATTGAAGAAAAAAAAGGATTGTCTCAAAGGGATATATTTAGCATTTCAAATTGTATTGAACGTTGCGAGAGTGTTTTACATGACGACTCCGGTCTGCTTTCTGCCTATTTCCAGAGGTCGATTAATTCTCAAGATTGCTTAAAAAAAATTTTTCAATTACTGCATTCAACTTTTTCCGAAAAAATTTCAGAAATTGTCTAGTGATTTTCTTTGCATTTATCCCGCAGTTACTTGCTTCCTTTTTTTCCAGATAAAATCGAATTTGATCTAAGTTCTGATGCAAAATTATACTCTAGGTCTTAAGAACTAAGATGATTAAAAATGTGTGTTCGGGTTGAATTTGATGTAAAATCATTTGTTTCTATAAAAGTACATTTAGATACTTAAATATTTATCGCATACAACCTGCGTAAATAATACTAGCCTGAGAACCAACACTACTTCAAAAATGCGGTAAATATCGCTCTTGTATATTTTTCAATATAATATTGCAATAATCATTAGTAATGCTCTCATCTTACCAAAAATAAGACAAATAACACACGGTAAAACAGCGAACATTCATGTTACATAATTGAAATCAATCAATCACTTTACAGTTTGGCTTTTGTTATTGAGTTAAAAAATGATGACGAATTTTTTCCAATGATAGGGTTTTAAGTTATCAATACCTTTGGCTTTGTATCAAGCAATTTTCTTCCTCATTTTTGCTAGCACTCACATCATCTTATCTGCGAAAGTAGTTCAAGTTCTCTCTATCGTCCTCAGATCTCTTTTCTGATCTAACCTTCAACCTTGAATCTCCGAGCGTTAGCACGCTTGGGGAGGGTGGAGTTACTATGCAGTAGCCCTAGCACTGTTCGTAGCAAACTTAACCTCGAGCAAAATCCTGCGGAAGTTTATATTTCAACATTAACTGTCCAGTTTTTATTCAACTTGATTAACCAAGCGTAAACTACTCATTCTTGGGTTTTTTTGAGTTTTGAAAGAGTTTTTTGACTGGGATTTCGATGAATATGAGGGTATGGAGAAACCGAGAATGAGTGCAACCATTGTATGCATCTAGTTATTTATCTTTAACAGACGTGTTTATTTGAAAACAAAAAGTTTAAGCACTGGAATCGGACCGCATCTACACTGGATTTTACTCAACTCAATCCTGCCCACGCATAAATAAAAGCGGAATTTGGGCATCTGATGGTCTGTTCTTGGCGTGAATAACCAATGATTCACTGTAAAAATTGTTTTGATTTAGACCAATGAGGGTTGTGGTTTGAGATGAGATGATAATTTTTCCTTCACCTTTGTGATTGGTGGCGCGAACGCTTGCGTTCGCGCCAAGCGGATGAACTCTATACAAAAATCTCTCACTCATTCTTCCAGTCCTATAATATCCAACAAAATCAGCCGATCGTAAATAATTAATCACTACTTTCAAGACCCATAAAACACCAGCCAAACTGCAAAATATCACATTGAAATAACTGGGCTGAAAAATGGTGATTAATATAGTTGCAAAAATTGCCAACCAAGGATAGTTGCTGACTGTCAAAACTTTTTCAATTAATCCATTTTTCGTCCAAGACTTAACTCTAACAACTAATCCTCCGGCTGTAATTACATCCTTAATATTTATCACTTCTCCTTGATAACAATCGATTTTCTTCTGCATTTCATTTCTTTTTGCAAGTTCCATTGCCTCATGATTATTCCAACAAACTAAACGACAATCCGATAGTACTTGCCGCTCCCGATCATTGATTAATATTCTCCCTTCTTGGTCACTAAAAAATGACATTTTTCGCTTATCTTTTTCATACCAAACCTCAACTAAAACTCCACTCATTGGTTTCAAACTATCTGCTTCTATTATCAAGGCCAGCTGAAGCGGTTTTTTAGGCGCCAGTCCCACCACATGAAAGGCGGAAAAAAACAGGGAAAGAGTTAGATTTTTTCTATTTCTCCAAGATAAAATCATCAGTTTTGTCACGGGCAGAGCCAAAATACCCACCAAAGCCAATAATCCCCACCAATTGGTGGGTTTTGGTGTTGTATCAACAATTGTGTTATAGCGACTATCCCGAATTGGGGTGGCTTCGAGCACAACACTTTCCAACAACTCCGGCATTAGCTCTTCAATCGGCTTAATGATTGGCTTAATTGGCTCGGTGACAACTTCTTTAATTTCTTCTACAACTTCGGCAATGGGTTGAATAAAGGATGAATAGACGAATAATTGAAACTCCCAACGCACCAATTCGATCGCTTCTTGCGGAGGTAGAATGGGTATGGTTATCTCCGGAGTTAATTCAACCACTTGAGTTTCAGGTAAAATGATTGGCACATCGTTAATATAGGATTTCCAACCCAGTGCATCCGTTATGACGAAATTCAAGTACAGAGTAACTCCTCTGGGGATTACACCTGTTTTTATGGAAAATCGGCCATTGCCGTCAATGGTGCCAGTATAAGTGCCAAACAAATCTTGCTTATTTTTGTTTCTATAAATTTTGAGCTCAATACCGCTATTTATCTCACCAAAACCTTTGATTTCAGGCTCATTAAACCTTAATTGAATGGCTTGATTGGGCACTGTTGAAGAATCCTGAGCGGAAATATTCACCAAGATACTATCGATTGTTTCCACTACAAAAATTGGTGGGGTAGTATCCAATAAAAAACCCCAGATAACCGAAGAAGTGGCATTGCCTGCCAAATCTTTAGCCACTACGTTCCATGAGTGATTGCCGTCCGGAATTGTTTTCAAAAAAATGACCGAATATTGTTCGGTGATTGCATCGTACTCCAAGACGTAATCTTGTGTGACTTGAGCGATGGTTGGTAAAGTTTGAAAGACCTGTCCATCCAAAGTAAAAACGTACTCAACAACACCAACATTATCGGTTGAGGCCGTCCAAATAAAAGTAGGTGAAGAGGTGTGCGAACTTGAGTTTAAGGGCGCAATCAGGCTGGGTTGCGTGGGCGCAATGATATCGGGAACAATTGTGGTAATGCTGGTGCCTCTGTCTTTAGGTTGGTCACCCGTTTCTCCGGGAAGAATGCCTTGAGCGCTCACACTAGAATAAGAAATTCCTCCTATCAAACACAGGTTAAAGAAAAGAAAAGTGATTTTTTTGAAGAGTTGGGCATGCACGATTTGTCCTAATTCAAAGTTATTAGACTTGTCACAATCAAATTAATTCATGTTCCTATTGCGCGACAAATCATTTATAATTTTCCCTATAATCTTTCTCTGGATTATTCTTGAGTTTTTTCAGACTCAAGTTTCGCCACTTTTTCTTCTAACTCTTTAACTAACTTGGATTGTTGGTTTTGGCGATGTTTAAGATGTCTGCGAATCACGATGAAGAGTACGATTAAAACCAAAACTACCGTAATGACAGCAACAATTAACCTCCATGGCAAAATCCAAAAGGAAGTGCTGGCAATAGCAGTTTGTGTGCCAAAAGTACCATAAAGCATGGTTACTTCCGCTTTGTATTGGCCAAACCCCCAAATTTTTTGCCAAGCGTACTCAAAGGTTCTGGAGTTTTTGGGAAAAATATTTTTGCTCTCAATTGTCGTAGAATCAATTTCTTGACCAAGCATGTTGAAATATTTAACCGAAATTTGTGGAGAAATATGCACATCGGAGTCATTGTCAATTAAGAAAGAAAGATTGACAGGACCAAATTCCAGAAAAGAAGGAGTTTGGAGATCTCTAATAAAGGCCGTTTCGGTAATCGGTCCTTCAACAATGCCATAGACTAATGTGCCCACTCTTTGATTGATGAGATTTGTATTATTGCCAGAGACACTAATTTGGGTACTATCGCTGGGTTGATGCATGATCATGGCGTATCTGCCACCGGGTAGAGCATCGACAGGCACTTCAATTGTGACATTCACACCCACGGTTTCACCTGGTTTGATTGATTGCTTGGCGGGAGTGAGTGTTATCCACTTGGCCATACTCCAGCGATTGTCCAGTTCTTCCATTTCCACTGCAGTTGGTACGCCATTTTCATCATCCACAATGAAATCTTCCGCAAGAGAGCTTATTGTCACAACTTCTTGAGAATCATTATTTACTTTGATGGAAAATTCTTGAGTTTTTCCAGGTTGGAGCAATAATTTTTCGGTTGAGGAATCACCATATCTGGCAGGCATCGCAATAAGTTTAATATCGCTAGAAGATTGGGCCAAGACAGCAGTACTAGAAAGAAGAATGGCTATTGAAAAACCTGTGACGGCAATAATCTTTTTTGACAAATTGGGCAGACTTATCATAAATATTTTCCTAATTAAAAGGTGGCGGTAGCTCTATAAGTAATGTAGTTTTCGTAAGCACCTGCCGGCTGAATGGCACTGATATTTAACCTGTAACAACTATATACGGATTGAGTATTGGTAACCGTACTATAGCTAAATATTTGTTGAGGTACTTCGCTATTTTCCAAATCGGCGAAACGGCGGTAGCCATTGGAGTTGGTGAAAACCGGAACAGCCGGTGGAGAACCCGAACCGGCCTGCATGGTAAAGCCAAAGCCGTAAACTCCTGCATTACTCCAAGTGTCCGTAACAGTGTGAGACATTAAATTATTATCACCGGGAGAGTCAGGAATACAATCTGTAGGAAAAGAGCCATCCGGGCAAGCTTGACCACCCATACCCAATTGGTCGCTTTGAGCGGCGGTCACCACATAACCACCTAAGGCGTTAGTATTCACGGAAAGCTGTTGAGCCGCTATTCTGGGAACGTCAATTAATAATTCACCAAACGGTACGGAGGTGGGGTAGGTTGTGACATCCGTAGTGCTCCCACAAACCGCAGTGCTTGAGTTCACGCCGGCAATTGAGAAAGAG
>CAZTME010000005.1:0-24830 GCA_964614795.1 uncultured Pseudomonadales bacterium
GTGTAGGCTCCGTGTCTCAGTAACCTTGTGGCCGATCATGCTCTCACATCGGCTAACCGTCGTAGTCTTGGTAGGCCGTTACCCCACCAACAAACTGATAGTGCGCAGGCTCCTCTTATAGCGTCTTACGACTTTAATCTTACGATCACATGCGGTATTACCCCCGCTTTCGCGGGGCTATTCCCCACTATAAGGTAGATTCCTACGTGTTA
Organism: uncultured Pseudomonadales bacterium; assembly: GCA_964614795.1. GTDB lineage: Bacteria > Patescibacteriota > Microgenomatia > UBA1400 > PJMF01 > CAZTME01. The sequence continues at coordinate 213 of CAZTME010000005.1, forward strand.
CTCACCCGTCTGCCACTGAATATTGCTATCCCGTTCGACTTGCATGCTTAAGGCACACCGCCAGCGTTCATCCTGAGCCAGGATCAAACTCTCAAAAAAAGTAAAAAACTTACTTGAGTAAATACCGCGTCTTAAAAAGACTTTGGTACTTGTTTGATTAGCTCTTGCTATTGTTATCTTTATTTTTATGTAAAGGATTGACAGATTTGCTGTTATCAATTTTGTATCAAAACTGAGTGACAGAAATCCATTGTTTAAGAGCAACGGTTTTCCTGCCACCATGTCTGTTTCAGATACTCTTCACTTTTTAACGATCAGGTTCTTCAGCAATTTGAACGCAAAGAAACTAAACGACGAATTTGTCGTCCGTTTGATTGCCTACAATATTTGAGGAAAACTCAGTTTCTGCAAATGCAGACTTGAGCTTTTGAAGAAGTTGAATTATATACTAAGTCTTTAATAAAAAACAAGGGTCAATTTTGGTCTATAATTAAGTGACTTGTCGCGCAATAAGAAGATGAGCAAATGAATCGTGTTGTTATTATGCGACAAGTCTAGTATGAGTCGCAGTAATTGATATAACTTTATTTTTTCATAAAAATTTTGACACAAATAATGACCTTATCATGATTTTAGTCTTTCAAATTTTAATTATCAGTTTAGTTTTGTTTTTACTTGCAGATATATTAAGATTATTTTGGTTGAAGCGAAAAGATCAAAATTTAGTTGTTGCTATCAACAAACAAAATGCCTCGAACTTCAAAACTGTTGAAGAAACACAATTGTTGAAAAAGTGGAGAAATAAAGAATACTTTGGCATTTTTTTTCTTGCCTTTAGCTCGAAGATTTTGCTCATGAACCTGCTCATTTTTTGGCAGTGGCTCAGAAGCGAACAGCCACTCAACGAATCATTTAACGGATTGTTTGTTGATGTCTTTTTGAAATGGGATGCATTTCATTATCTTAAGTTAGCCAATGAAGGTTATAGTGCGATAAATCATGATACGCTAATCGCTTTTTTGCCGGGCTATCCGTTACTACTAAAAATGATGTTTATTTTACCTTTTGATCAACTGTGGCTAGCGGTTATTTTTAATTTGCTTATTTTCAGTTTTTGCGCAGTGTTGGTATGGCAATTGGCTTTTCAAGTAGCAGGAAGAAGTGTGGCTTGGAGATCTTTGTGGTTTTTATTAGCTTATCCAAGTGCGATTTTTTTTATTATCCCCTACTCCGAGTCTTGGTTTTTGCTTTTGATTGCTTTGTTTTTTCTGGGATTAATCAATAAAAAATGGTGGCTGATAATTATTTCAGGATTTTTCGCGTCTTTGACCAAAAATCAAGGCATTTTGTTGGTTGTGCCTTTGTTGCTGATGGGAGCAAGTGAGCTTATTAATATTCGGAAAAAAGGTGATTTGAAATTGATTTATAAACCTGAAAATTTGCATTTATTTTTCCAGTATTTTTTGGGATTTTTTGCGGTGATTTTTGGTTTTGCTATTTATTTGTTCATTAATTTTATTCACTATGGTGATTGGTTTGCATACTTGATTTTTCAGAAAAATAATTGGCATTCACAAGCCGGTTTTTTCTTATTTAATCTATGGAATCAAGTGGGTATGGCTGTGTCTGAAAATTTTACTCGTAGTCTGGTGATTTGGTGGCCTCAAGTTTTACTTTTTTTAATAACTCTTTGGCTAATTCGCGCGAGTTTAAATAAACATTTTCCACCCATTTTTGGCTTTTTTGCTTTGATTTACCTAATTTTTTCTTTTACTCCCACTTTTTTAATTAGTGGCTTAAGGTATTTATCTGTTTTGCCATTTTTTTATATCATGCTGGGTTTGGTCTTTGAGAAGAAAAAATTTGCATTAACTTTAGCAATTGTTATTTTAATGCAAATATATTTTAGCTGGGCATATCTTCAAAATTGGTTTTTATGAAGAAAATGATCTGCGCAACCATACATCAGATTTGTCGCACAATAACAACTCTATTTATTATTTTTTCTCAATTTAATTTATTCAAATTTCATCATCGAAATTAAGATGTAATCACTCCACCGCCCAAGCAAAGCGTTTGTGAAGGATCCTGCCAATAAATAACTCCCGCCTGTCCTTCCGCAATACCCGTACTTGGTTGAGTTAGATTAACTTGCAAGCTTGTTGGGTTATTTTTAATGAGTTGACATGGCAATAATTGGCCGGTGTGACGAATGCGAATAAGATATTGTTTTGAATAATCAGGTTCTTGATTGTTGATCCAGTGCAAATTGCTTAATTGAAAACTTGATTGCAAAGTTTCGGCTCCCCTTCCCACTATTAATTGATTTTGCTCTGGATTTTTTCCCACGACGTAAAGAATTGGAAAATTTTCTTTGCTAGAAGATTGAATAAAACCGGATTTTATCGCATCTTTTTTATTTATTTCAAAACCATGGCGTTGGCCGATGGTGTAAAACCACAGCCCTTGATGAGAACCAATGATTCGTCCTTTTGTATCCACCACTTCTCCTGGATTTTCTCCTAATCTTTCTTTGAGGAAAGTGTGTACGTTAATTTCTCCAATGAAACAGATACCTGTGGAGTCTGGTTTACTTGAAACATGAATATTGCGTTTTTCAGCTTCAATTCTAACCTGAGATTTTTGCAAATTAGCCAGTGGAAAAATGGTGTGCTGAAGTTGTGATTTGTTTAACAAATATAGAAAATAAGTTTGATCTTTATGAAGATCGGCCGGAATGATTAATTCTCCTTCTGGATTTGATTTGGCGTAATGACCAGTTGCCACTGCGTCAAAACCACTTGCCATTGCCCAATCATAAAACATACCAAACTTGATTTCTTTATTGCACATCACATCTGGGTTGGGTGTTCTACCGGCTTGGTATTCGGCAAAAAAATACTCAACCACTTTTTCCTTGTATTCTTTCTTAAAATCCAAAACTTGAAAAGGCAAATTTAAACTCAGGGCTACTTTAAGTGCGTCCGCTCTATCTTCATCCGCCCTACACCCGGGCGAGCGCCAACACTCCAAAAACACTCCCGTCACTTGATGACCTTGTTCTTGTAGTAAATGGGCACAAAGAGAGGAATCCACTCCTCCGGACATGCCAAGAGCGATGTGCATGATGATATATTCAATATTATAACAAGATTTATTTATGGAACTCGCTTGAGTGATTTTGTGGTTATATTAATAATTATAAGTTTTTATGCGATATTTATGTCATCAGAATTCGCAGATATTTATCATTTTGAGAGAAATAAAACAAAAATCTTTGATTCAATTCTGTTATCGGCGATTAACAATTTTTGAAAAAAAGCCATGGAAAAAAAATGACTAATCAATCAATTGATTAATATCACTAAGTGTTATTATTGAATCAACATATGAACTCTTATCAAGAGCGAAAAGTGGTAGAGTAATCTTTTGATACCTCAAACTGTTATTATTAATTTCCGCTATATCATCTAAAGATAGCTTTCCAGCGAATAATAAATTAATTTTATTGTGATTTTCTATTATCCATTTTGAGACTTTAACTGCGCCCTCAAGATAAATATGGCTTTTTGCAAGTCCTCCAGGTAGTGAAGTGTCGGTTAATCCTCTTTTTAACTTCATTGTTAAATTCCATGCAATTTGATCTTCAATGTTATATTGCTTGAAAAAATCAAAAACTGTTCTGAATGATTTTTTTTGCGCAACGCATTCGCCAGCGGTAGTTAAAAACTGTTTTGTAAACGGCTGAGGATTTGATTGATATGTATTTAATAAAGCCAATCCTTCTTCAGTAATTCTTGAATTAATAAAGTTTTTTGGATAATGGTCTTTCCATATTTGATGAGAATGATTAATTCTTCGCAGATAATGAGTTTGAATTTCATGATCGAGAATCTGTTGAATATCATTCGAATCTAAACTAATTGGTGTACGAATGTGCAAGCCCTTTTTTGAAAGCATGATTCTGGCTGAAAATTGATTGCTGTAAAAAAAAGAAAGATTTGGTAGTTCTAAGGAACTTAGCAGTGAATTAATTTTTTCTTCAATTTCAAATTGCGTTAATACTTTTCCATTTTTAGAAAAATCCGGCGGTCCATATTTTTGAAGCATTTTTTGAACAAATGCTTCAATTTTTTGCGTAGGTTGGCCATATTGATTGAGAAATGAGACGTCGATAGGACTTGAATATGAAAATTGCGGATTATAATCTTTCGAATTAAAAAACTTATCTTTTTCTTCTACAAGATTAATGGGAATCAATTGAGCGATTTTACCCATATTTATGCTTCCGCCTTGACCAAGAAACCGCCAAGGTCTCGACGGCCAAGCTCTACTTGATGACCACCGCGATTAAGACGCTTGGATACTACCATGGCACATTTAATATTCTTGTTTTTCAGCTTAATTTTTACCTCAACAACCGGCGCCAAACCTTCTTTTTTTTCCTGCTGATACCATAATAAATTTTCCGGATCTGTCAAATCTAAATCACGAACTAATGACTCTGCGATGGCGCTGCGAAAACGACCGGTATTAATAAAAACCTTGCTAGTATGAGGTTTTTTTAGCGCATCAAAAACTATAATTTCTTCGGAAGCATGAACGATCGGCGTTTCTTCACCCACCAATTTTTCACTAAATGAGGCTGCAAACAAAGATTGAGCGATTTTTACTCCGTGCTCTACACTTAAAACATTCAATCCGCGCACTCGTTCCAATCTGCGTAGTAAACCGGCTCCATTAGCGTTTTGAATGGTTAATCCCGGTCGAGCATTGAGTTCCACCACCATAGGGCCTTTTGTTTCTGAAATGAACAGATCGACTCCGGCATAATTCAGTCTGGCAACTTGTGTGGCTTTAACCGCAGTTTTCAACAAAGTTTGCCAATTGGGCAACTTAATGCCTCTTAATTTTGTTTTTGAATTGGGAATAGTGGCCAGCGGTTTGCCTTTGCCGGTGCAGGCAAAAGTGGTAATGCCTGTGGCTAGATCTACACCCACAGCGATAGCTCCTTGATGAACGTTGGCTCGACCCTCGGACTCTTTAGTCGGCAAACGCACCATGGCCATCACTGGCACCATGTTAAAAACAATCACTCGAATGTCTGGAGTGCCTTTGTAAACGTACTTATGAAAAATAGGATGAATGGGAATTCTCTCCTGAATAATTACAGTATGAGGACCGCCAAAATGACTATACTGTCCTTCCAAAATATCAAAGCAATGCAATTTTACATCGTCTAAAGACCATTTTTTACCCATTGCGTCTTGCCAGGCTGGTTCTTCTTCAGCCAAGGAAACTTTTTTGCGAAAAATCACCACTCCTTTTCCTGCCAAACCGCTGGTCGGTTTAACCACAAAATTCTCTGATAATTTATTCCAATCAAATTCATTCACATCTTCAGTAGTGGCGAATAAACCGAAAATTTTGGGTGTTGGAATTTCATGTTGCTCCATCAAAATATTGGTGGCAATTTTTGAATTGGCAATACTTTTGGCACCAGCGGAATTAAGGCTGGTAAAAAGCTGATTGCGAGCATTCATTCCTAATATATCGGACGCTTTTGGCATAAAAAGTGAAAAATTATTTCTCGATAATATCTTTAAATCTTAAATATTCCAATAAACGCAAACCACTGTACTTGCCCACAGCAATATTCAAGAATGCTACGATAATTAAAGTTAATTCCGGATTGAGAATCACCGCTTGTTGAATGGTGGTGGAAGCAATTAAAAATGAGGAAATAGTAGCCAAAAAGATTGTTTCCACAGTTAAACGAATAGCTTCCGATTGTGAACTCATTAACTGCGTTTCCATAAAATTCTCGCTCAGAAGCATAATAATTAAAATGGTAAATATATTGAGAGAATAAAAAACGGACATGCCAAAAAATCCTGTGGTAAGAAGAAAAAGTAAAACACCTATGGAAACCGCCCACATCATCATGGCAGTTCTGGGTAAGTATTGAAGTTTTAAGTGACGCATGACTTTTCGGGCAATCATGGTAGTTGCCAAAACGATGAGAAACAACGTGATGCCGTTAAAAATACCGGTAGAGACAAAAGCTACCGCCAATACCGCCGGTGTATAAACACCAAAACCTCGCAGACCAATCATGTGTCGAGAAAAAGCAATGAAAAATGAGACAATGGGAAAAATCAGAAGCAAAACGATCGTATTGGCAGGCACTCCATTTTCAACCGAAGTGCGAATCGCTCGTTGCAAAATATTCAATGGTGAAGGATTTGTAACCGGATTTTCCTCAAGAAGCATGACAAGCTTATCTTTCTGTTTGCCTCCGGTTTCAGTAATATCTTTATCTTTTTTCTCCTGAATTACCAAACTGGCGGTTTGAGAGGCAGTGGCACTTTCCGTCGCCTGAGCTGAGGGAGTAGCTGAATCTGTAGCCACCAACTCCATTTCCAACAATTCAAAAGGCTCAGATTGAGCCTTGCTTTGTGAAGGATTAATCGAGAAACAAACAAATAATAAAATGAGGGGAAAAATGATGCGTAAAATCATGACCTATATTATACTCTTTTTGAATGAAGTTGTCGCCTCAATGAGATCATGGCAAAACCGCATCTAAAATTTGATAAATTAATTTCTCAAGCAAGGCCAAGCAGAAACTAATGATTACCAATAACAGTACGCCAGAAATGGAAAAACCAAAAAAAATGAAACTATGAATTTTAAAACCCGGAACCAACCAAAAAATAAACCAAATTAGGAAAAAACTCACTAAACTGCCAATTACTCCAAAACTAACAATATTAAATGGTAATAAAAGAATTTTTAAAATCGGGTTTAGTATTGTTTGTAACAACCACCAAAGTCCCGCTAACATCAAGATAGCATAAACATTGCTGGCGGATGCCAAGGGTGTAAAAGTTAAGAGCCAAACAGCAGACAAGGAAGAAACTAAACTGATAAAAATCGATCTCACTCATTTATCATAGCAAAAAAACAAATTGTTGTTAAATTGAGGCTGGACTGGGAATTTGCATTAGTTACCCGGTTTATTTTTTTGTGGAAAACCACTCCTTGGTCATTCTTTTTTTGCGATGAACATTGGCAAATCTGTGAGCTTCATCTCTTAATGGAAGAACTAATCTTCCCAAAGAAGAATCCTGATTGATTTTTTCAACATGCCATTTAATATTTTTATGATCGATATGAGCTTGCTTGTTTTCATCCATTTGCCATTGAATGATTGGCACTGTTAATCTGTCGGGATTTTTTGTGATGCCAAGAATGGGAATATTCCATCGTAAAATTTTTAATACCGCTCTGACTTGACCTTTGCCTCCATCAATGATTATTAAATCTGGCAAGCCCCACTCCGGATGATTTTGACGTCGAATCAATGCCTCTTGCAACATTAAAAAATCATTGGGAGTCTCAAGCGATCGAATGTGAAAAGCTTTGTAGGCTGAAGAATCAAGTCTCTCCTGATTGAAAACAACCATTGACACGGCGGACTGCCTACCTTGAATATTACTGACATCATACGCTTCAATGCGAGAAAGTGATTTGGTTAAAGGAAAGTTTTGATAATCGGATAATAATTTGGCCAGTAATATCAAAGCATGTTTATCACCACTGCCCACTAAGTTGTGATTTTGTACCACATCCGGCTTGAGTTTATATTTGACATCTGTAACTTCTTTAATAAGATTTAATTGATCTCGTTTAATAGCTGCTTCTTCATAAAGTTGCTGAAGAGAAAGTTCCTGCATTTCAATTTTGATTTTTTGTTGAACCTCTTTTGACTTTCCCCTAAGAAAGAGTGCCAGATCATCTATCTGTTTTTGATACGCTTTTGCGCTAATGGATTGGGTGCAAACCCCGGGGCATAGTTTCAGATGGTGATAAAAACAAGCTCTTTGCTGATGATTCTTAATGCGCGGGGCGTTACACCAAGGAAAAATTGGTCGCACAATTCGCAGCACCTCTTTGACTTTGTAGGCACTTTGAAATGGGCCGAAACTATGACCTTTAAACCGATTTTTTTGTAATTCCTGTTTTCGCACTGTTAAAACACGAGGAAATTCTTCTGCCGTAATGAGAATATAAAGTGGAGATTTATCATCTTTGAGTAAAATATTCACAGGCGGTTGATAACTGCGAATCAATTCAGCTTCGGTTAAAACCGCCTCTAACTCACTTTTCAAGATAGACCACTCAACTTTTTGAGCTTCCAAAGTCATTTGTCGAATTCGAGAGCTCAATTTATTGGTTTGAAGGTAACTCTTCAGCCGGTTGCGTAATTTTTTGGCTTTGCCGACGTACAGAAGCTTTCCGTTTACGTCTGAAAACCAGTAAACTCCCGGCTGTAAGGGTGCTAATGATAATGATGCTGCCCAAGGGAGTGGAGACGTTGAGAGAGAGAATGCTGGCGATGATGGCGGGAATGGCGGTAATTTGTGTTTCATACTCAGTTATTTTTTCTGGTGTTCCTATAGTGATAATTAATTGATCATTAAGAATGCCTTTTTTTACCGGAACACTGGCTGTTAGCGAAAAAGTTTTGGTTTCAAAAGGTAAAAATGTTTCTTTCAGTGAGTCAGGTGTGATTGTAGTTTCATTAGTCTTGGTGGCAATAGGTACATTATACCAAGCCTGTCCTGTTTGATTGGTAATTTTCAACTGATAAGAGCCCGGAAGAGACCACCAAAGCCACGGTTTTTTGATAATTTCAATGGAAAAATTCGGCCGGTCGAACTCAAACGGCTCTGTGAGACTAATGATGAGGTCGGTTTGATTTTGAGAGTCGGCATAACTGCCTGCAGGATAAGGTTCGGTGCTGGAAATGCCATGGATAGAAAGAACAATGTGATTGAGATCGAATTGGGAAAAATAATCAACGCCTCCCGTAGTATTCTGCCAAGTTGGATCAACCATTTGCCAGTAATTTTTTTCCGAATTGAAAAAATCCACCCATGCGTGCAAGATAGTGCCGTTATAACTTAAAGGTCTGGTGGATTGATTGGTGGTATAGGCATAGCCGTTTAGGCGGCGGGCGGGCACGCCCGCCCGCCGCCAACCGGCCACCAACAAATCACTAAATTCTTGACAAACCGCTGAATCGGGGCTTTCCAAGGCTCCCACCGCTCCCAATCTGGTGCTAATATCACCGGCTAAAACTTTTTGTGTGTCATATTTTAAAGATTCAATCACTGTTGTATAAATTTCCCCAGCCGATTGATTGGCAAATTTATTGATTAAAGTGGGATGAGATATTTGCCAATATGGTTTTTCTTGCACGTGATCCGGCAATGGTTGAATAATTGGAAATTCCGCAATGGGATCCAGTGTCAATTTAACATCAGCCTCCAATCGCACTTTCGTTTCCGAATTCGGTGGAACTAAGTAGGTGGCTATCCAGTTGCCATCACCGTCAATTTGCATTCTGTGAGGAAGAGGATCAATGTTTTTGTACTGCCATTTTTGAAAACTTGTATCTGGAGGAAAAGCAATTTGACCATAGGCTTGATTGGGCGAAGGATTATTTAAAGGATAAGAAGTTTTTAAGTTAAAAAACTGCACTTCTCCAAATTGAAGCGATATACTTTCATTGGGAGAAGTATTATAAGTAAAAATAATTTGATCAAATTTCTTCTCAACTGAGTCGGGATTGGGTTTTTGACGCACAGGCTCTCCCATGCTGGCAGGCACCCCAACAGCGATTGAATGTTTGGTAAAATCGGTGGCACCGGTGAGGGCGGGTATACGAATTTCCAAAACTTGACCGGTTTTTTGCGCCACATCTTTGGTTCCATACTTAATAATAAACTTTCTGGTTTGCCCTTCTCCCACCACCGAGTCGTCAAAGTTGAGGGTAATGCTTGTATTTGAGCCTTCTCTAACTACGTAAGGTTCGATGGTTGTTCCATTGGTGCTTGCGGAAATGCCACTGAGGGAGGGATAGCTTAATTTAAGCGTGTGTTGAGATAAATAAACTGTGGGTTTGAGATTGGTGATCGCAAATTCGTGACTAACATTTGTTAAACCATCTTCTAAGACGGTATAGGTTACGCGACTTTCAGTTGAAAAATTTTCTGCCGATTGAGCATTAATTGCCTTGGGAAGACAAAAACAATACAAACCAAAAACCAATATTAAGAATAAATTTATTAATCTTGCCCAATGCATACTTCAGATTGTATCCAATTTTCACCCGAAATGATAAGAGATAAATTCAGCGTTAATTTTTTTCGATTTGTTTTAATTCATCTTTTAAGAATTTGCCGGTAAAAGAACGATCATTGTTGGCAACGTCCATGGGAGTTCCTTCTGCAATAATTTCCCCACCCTTCTCTCCTCCTTCAGGTCCAAGATCGATGATCCAATCGGCATTTTTGATGACATCCAAATTGTGTTCAATCATGACTACGGTGTTATCTTTTTCCACCAGATCATTAAGAACGTTGAGGAGTTTTTGCACATCGGCAAAATGCAAACCCGTAGTCGGTTCGTCAAGCAAGTACAAAATATGATCATGTGATTGAGTGGCAAGTTCCTTGGCCAACTTAACTCTTTGCGCTTCTCCGCCGGAAAGTGTGGGGGCGCTTTGTCCCAGTCTGATATAACCCAACCCCACCGCTTGCAAGGTTTCAAGTTTACGTTTTATTGAGGCATGATGAGTAAAAAATACAAGGGCTTCATCGACACTCATAGCCAAAACTTCTTGTATAGTTTTGCCTTTATACAATACTTCCAGTGTTTCTTGATTATAACGAGAACCTTTGCAAACTTCACAAGTAACGTAGATATCTGGTAAAAACTGCATTTCAATTTTAATTTGACCGTCTCCTTGACATGCCTCACAGCGACCGCCCTTGACGTTAAAACTGAATCGACCGGCGTTGTAGCCTCTTAGTTTTGCGTCTTGAGTATTGGCATAGACTTGTCTGATCAAATCAAAAATTTTTGTATAGGTTGCCGGATTAGATCTGGGTGTTTTTCCAATGGGACTTTGATCAATGAGTAGCACTCTTCTGACTTTTTCCGGAATCATACTGCGACTTAAACTTCCCGGTTGAAAATCAATTTTGTAACCAAGTGATTTGGCCACATGAGCATAAAGCGTGTCGTGAAGTAAGGTGGACTTACCGGATCCGGATACTCCAGTTATGCATGTCAACCGATTGAGAGGAAAGCTCACATCGACACTTTTTAAATTATGATGACACGCTTGTTCCAATTTAATGCTGGAAAGTAATCCGTTCATAGCTCTTTTTTTGGGTAAAGTGACATCTTTTTTTCTGGCTAAATATTTTCCGGTGATCGATTTTTTATCACTCATTAAGCTCTTTGGATCGCCATGTGCAATAATTTCACCTCCATGCTCGCCCGCTCCGGGGCCAAAATCAAAAATTTCATCGGCGGAAAGCATGATGTCTCGATCATGTTCAACTACGATGACAGTATTGCCTTTTTGCTGAAGTTGGCGTAGCGTCTCAATTAAACGATGATTATCTCTTTGGTGCAAACCAATGGTGGGTTCGTCTAATATATACAATACACCTGTTAAGCCTGTACCGATTTGAGAAGCCAAGCGAATACGTTGAGCCTCACCACCGGCTAGGGTGCCAGCCTCACGATTGAGTGAGAGATAAGTCAAGCCAACCGAAGTTAAAAACCCTAATCTGCTGGCAATTTCCGTGACAATTGGTTGGGAAATACTAAGTTGTTGTTGATTTAAATCACTAGATTTTATCAATTGATTAATCCAGTCTTTTGCCTCGTCTATCGGCATTTCTGTTAATTCATAAATCTTTTTATCGGCGACTGTAACCGCTTGCGCCACTTCATTGATTCTTCGTCCCAGACAAAGTTCACACTGTCTGCGGTGCATGAATTGTGAAATTTCTTGTTGAATAAAACCCGATTCGGTTTCTCTATATCTACGTTCCAAGTTGGGAACAAATCCTTCAAAACTTTCATGAATAACAGTAGGATCACCAAAACGATTTTCTCCTTCCACTCTGTATTTTTTCTTGGAACCATGCAAGAGTAATTCTTGAGTGGTGGGAGGAAAGTCACACCAGCGAGTTTTTCTAAAATCCACACCTTCATCTTCCGCCACAGTGCGAATTAATCTGGCCCACCAAGTATCGGCGGAAAGCACTCGTGAAAACGGTATGATTGCTCCTTCCGAAAGAGTTAATTCGGGGGCGATGATTTTTTCAATATCAATACTTAAGATCGAGCCCAAACCATTGCATTGAGGACAAGCTCCCTCTGGGGAGTTGAATGAAAAAAGTCTCGGCTCCAGTTCGGAAAATGACGCTCCACATTGGCGACAGGCTCTTTTCTCACTCAATGCCACATCTTGCATTTTTTTGGGTTTATCGGGAAAAACCAAACTATCATCTTCAACAAAACTTAACACCGCACTGCCATCTGCCAATTTGAGCGCCGATTCCAATGATTGAGCCAATCTGGATCGCCATTGCTTAAATTCCGCCTCTTTTCTCCAGTTCGAAGTTTGGGCAGTGATACGATCAACTACTACTTCAATAGTGTGCTTATTAGTTTTAATTAGCGCGATATCTTCTGCCAAATCATAAATTTCTCCATCGATTCTTGCTCGAACATAACCTTGTTTGAGCAAGTTGCTAAATAATTGATGATACTCACCTTTTCTTTCTTTAACCACCGGTGCCAAAATTAAGAGACGAATATTTTGAGTGGTTTTCAACTGAATTTGACCAATGATATTTTCAATCATCTCATCCACTGATTGAGCGGTCACCGGCAAGTTGCATTTGGGACAGTGTTGAATACCTACTCGAGCATATAACAGTCTTAAGTAGTCATATATTTCCGTGATAGTGCCAACTGTTGATCTGGGATTGTGAGAAGTGGTTTTTTGATCGATGGAAATTGCCGGCGATAATCCTTCAATCCGATCAATATCCGGTTTTCTCATCACGCCTAAAAATTGCCTGGCGTAAGAAGAAAGTGATTCCACATATCGACGCTGTCCTTCGGCATATAAAGTATCAAAAGCCAGTGAGCTTTTGCCACTACCTGAAAGACCGGTAAATACCACCAATTGATTTTTGGGAATTTGCAGAGATAAATTTTTAAGATTGTGTTCTCTGGCGCCGGCAACGGTGATAAAGTTTGAGTTTGGTAACATAAATTAAGGCAAAAATTGCTTAAGGTTGGATTGGTTATTGTAACAGATATTTCGATGAGTTTCTAACCGGTTTATTTAGAAATTATTTCAGCAACCTGATGATTTGGTCGTAAAAATCATGGATGTTATCAGTTTTATTTTTGAAGATTGGTAATTTTATCTCTCAAAATTGTTGCCAGTTCAAAATCCAAGTCTTTGGCCGCTTGCAACATACGTCGACGCAACTTGGCGCTTAATTGCCGTTTTTGATCTGGGGTTAGAGCTTCCGGATCTATTAGGCTTAAATCGATCTGCTCATTTTTGTTTAAATTTATTTTCAAGCCTTTCTCCGGCAATTTTTCTTCCAAGTCTTCAGCCTTTTTTTCAACCATACGTTCGCGAATTGGTTTGGAAATACTGGTTGGAACAATTTGATGGGCGCGATTGAATTCTTCTTGAATTTTTCTTCGGCGTTGAGTTTCTATAATTGCGTTTTTCATTGAGCCGGTTAAGTAATCGGCATATAAAATGACTTCACCTGCTTGATGACGAGCTGCTCTGCCCATGGTTTGGATTAATGCTGTTCTGGAGCGTAAAAATCCTTCTTTGTCGGCGTCTAAAATTGCCACCAGTGAAACTTCCGGCAAGTCCAATCCTTCTCTTAATAAATTAATACCTACGACAACGTCAAAATTGCCACGGCGCAGATCAGCTAAAATATCGGATCTTTCTAAAGTTTCAATGTCCGAATGAAGATATGCTACTTTTGGATAAGAAAGTGATTCCAGATTAGGTAATGAATAGGTATGAATTGGTGCCAATTGATAGAATTCCGTGCGAATTTTCCCAATCGGTTCACTTTCTATAGGTAAAGTATTCATGATCGGAATAATTTTTTCTGAGTCGTCATTTTCGTTCAATACGGAATATTTTTTCAAAGCTGATGATAAAAGATTTTGAATTTTCTTTTCATCATTGAGATAATCGGTTAATGCTTCGGCGGTTTTTTTGGTTAAAGTGGTGACCAATACTCTTTCTCCAGCTTGTTTGCGAGCCACAATTTCAACAATTAAGTGTTCTATTTGTCTATCTATCGGCTGAAGGCGCACAATGGGATCCAAAAGACCGGTTGGTCTAATTAATTGTTCAACTTGAGTGTTGCCTGCCAATGAGAGCTCATGTTCTTCCGGAGTTGCCGAAACATAAATTCTGGTATTCAATCTTTGTTGAAACTCATCATAACGCAGAGGTCGGTTGTCCAAAGCGCTGGGTAATCTGAATCCATATTGAATTAATGTTTCTTTGCGAGATTTATCACCGGCAAACATACCTCTCACTTGAGGTAGAGAAATATGACTTTCGTCTATGAAAGTTAAGAATTTTCCATTGGTGAATTCTTGAGCATTGGCTTGAAAATAATCAAGTAAGGTGAATGGTGGATCGCCAGCACTACGCCCATCAAAGTATCTTGAGTAATTTTCCACACCATTGACGTAACCTAATTCCTTTAGTTGCTCTAAATCATGACCAACTTTTGATTCCAGTCTGTATGCTTCAACAATTTTTCCTTGATCTTTCAATTCTTGAGCTCGAATTTGTAAATCGTGTTCAATTTGCGCAAAAGCAGTTTGTTTGTTGTCTTCTGCCAAGGCATAATGTTTGGCCGGATATAAAGTAAAGTGGCGATATTTGCTGAGATTTTCTGAAATATCTGCAACTTCGGCCAAGTCGGGATTGACTTCCCTCCAGGAAAGTATTTCTCCACTTGTGGTATCAAATCTGTGCAATTTGGTAATAACTTTATCGGGTATTTCAATACTTAAGCCTACTGTTTCATAGGCCGGCCAAATTTGGATGTGTTCGCCACGCACCCGAAAACCACCTCTTTGTAGAGTTACATCATTTCTTTGATATTGTAAATTGGCCAGTTGCAAGAATAAAGTTTCTCGATCAATTCTTTCTCCTTCCATTAACCGTAGTTGTTGTTTGGCGTATTCAACCGGCGACCCCAAGTTGTAAATACAGGAAACGGATGCAATGACAATGACATCTTTTCTGGTTAGTAAATTAGTAGTGGTTGCCAATCTTAATGTGTCTATTTCATCATTGATTTGCGCCTCTTTTTCAATATAAGTGTCGGAGCTGGGAATGTAGGCTTCCGGTTGATAATAATCATAGTAGGAGACAAAGTATGAAACGGCGTTTTCTGGAAAAAAATCTCTAAATTCTTGATAAAGTTGAGCGGCTAGGGTTTTGTTATGAGCAATAATTAGAGTGGGCAATTGGGTTTGAGCAATAACATTAGCCATGGTGTAAGTTTTTCCGGAGCCGGTGACGCCCAATAAGACCTGATGTGGTTTGCTCGCATTTACTCCTTCTACCAAAGATTTGATAGCACTCGGTTGGTCGCCGGTAGGTTGAAATGGTGCTGTTAGTTGAAATTGTGGCATAAAACTTCCGAAGGGTTATTGTACAATAGAGTTGTTGAGCAATTACACCGGGCTTTTTGTATTAATTGGTAGATATTTTGATAATTCGACAAGCCTAGTGAATTTTTTTTAGTGTGCACTCAGTTATGAAAGTTTTTTCAGTCAAATTTCCCTTAATTAAAGCCGGTGACGATCTTTTTTCTCACCTGGTAAATAATCTTCCGTTAATCAAAGAAAATTCAATCTTAGCATTGGCTTCAAAAATTCCGGCTACTTGTGAAGATCGCTTTGTGCCTAAAATGACTGGCGATGCCAAAGAAAAACATGATCTTGTGGTCAAAGAGGCGGAGTATTACTTGCCGGCGACTTCTTCTAAGTATGGTGTGATGTTGACCGTCAAACAACAATGGTTGTTTGCTAATGCGGGCATTGATGAATCCAACGCGGAAAATCAATATTTGCTCTGGCCAAAAAATCCTCAACAAACGGCTGTCAAAGTTTGGCAGTGGCTGAAGGATGAGTATCACTTGAAGAATGTGGGAGTAATTATTACTGATAGTCGTAGTCAACCGTTGCAATGGGGAGTTGTGGGTCACGGCATTGCTTTTTGCGGTTTTGAACCGCTTTATTCCTATGTGGGTTTGCCGGATTTGTATGAAAGACCTTTAAAGATGGAAAAATTAAATTGCGTGCAGGCTTTGGCCGGAGTGAGTGCCTTAGTTATGGGTGAGGGAGCAGAAAGAACGCCGGTGGCGATTTTTGAAGATTTGCCTGAACAAGTGAAGTTTATGTCTAAACCACCTTCTGCAGAATTATTAAATTCTTTAAAAATATCTTTGGAAGATGATATTTACGCGCCTTTATTGACCGGAGCGCCTTGGCAAAAAGGGGGAGCTTATGCAGAAGAAAATGAAGAGTAAAATTCAAATTACCACTAAAACCGGTGATTCGGGTATGTCCGGGTTGGCCAATGGCCAGCGAGTTTCTAAAGCCAGTTCTTTTTTTACCGTGATTGGGAATTTGGATGAGTTAAATTCTTGGTTGGGTTTGTTGGTGGCGCAAATTGGACATGAATTTCCGGAATTGCGAGAGCAGTTATTGAGTGTGCAGGATACTTTATTTTATGTCGGTGCGCAGGTGGCACTTTCACCTAAAGCTAAATTAACAGAAGAAAAAATTGAACAATTGGAAGATTGGCAGGCAAGTATGGAAGCGGAGCTTGAGCCTAATTGGCATACCAAGTTTGTTTTGCCCGGTGGGACAATCTTGGGAGCCTATGCGGATTTGGCTCGCACCGTTTGCCGACGCACCGAAACTAGTTTGGTCGCCCACGCCCAAAACCACCCCGTCCCCCCCGCCCTCTTTGGCTACCTCAACCGCCTCTCGGACTACCTGTATCTTTTAAGGTGCTACTTAAACCAACAACTGCATTACAAAGAAAAACTATTTGAAGTGAGGTGAGCTGGAGGCTTTTGCACAAGTTCTATAATCAACCGCAACTCCCCTATTAAAATTTGGGGATGAAAACTTAGTCGAAGAGGAAAAAACAAGCAGAAAGTTGGAAGCGTTAGCCGGTGTTGGACACGATGCCACTCTAGATGAATGAGTAACTTGGGAAATTATTGTTTTTCTCATACTCTATATGTCGCAATGGTTTAAGTATCATTTTTGATCTGAAGAATGGGGGTGTAAGCCTGGCCGTGTACACACCCTTCCCGCAACTAACTACTAGAGAGAGCGATTAGCCAGAGACCACATACTGTCCGATGAGTTTCTATGGTGAAGATCGCTTGAATCCGCCCGAGTTTGGCATGTATAATAAAGGTCACATGATCTTTGCGTGACCCGAAGCTGGCGAAGTAACACTTCGGCCACTTCGGGTCAAGGCATCGGCCGACAGTGTAAATGTCGTAACCGACGCAGACGCGCATGTTTTCTTCCATACAGTCCTTTCTAAGCGAGAATCTATGTGAAAAGGTGCGCCACTGCACCAGGCTTGCCAAGTAATTACACAATGAAGACAATGGAATTTTGATCCATTTTTAAGAGATTGGCGACACTGTAATTTTACAATTGTGTCCAACAACAACCTCTTGGTTAGAACTAATCAAATACCACTGATAACTAGGCTGAGAGTGAGTGGTTTCGATAACAAGTCCGTTACTAAACTGCAGACAAGATATGGATTCACTGTCATGAAAATCAATGTGTTCAACCTTTGCTCCAACTAATTTCTGTATCGAATCTTCAATAATCATCAACGGAGAATTTCCAGAGACAATTTCAGTTTTGTGATCAAGAAGGTGCCACGGGCAATAATCAAAACCGATGGTGTACTCACCCTTCTTAATGCTCTCTTCTATACCACATTCTAGAAAGATGACGGATTGATACCCGCGCCAAGCTCGGTAAATTTGTTGACCGATGATGCTCTTAAATATTTCGCGCCGGTATAGTTTTGGCATTATCATGATGAGCATGGAAAGTCTGTCAGATGGAAATTTGAAACTATTGCATACTACTAACAATTAGCTTTGAAACTCATCTAAATTTTCACCAATAGTTGGTAAAATATGTTCTAAATTATCAAGAACTTTTTGAATTTTTTCTGTTTCAGTCATCGTGGCAAATCTTGGATCTTCTCGTACCATAATTGCTGCTTTGATCATGGTTGCAATACTATATTGCCATATTTGCCAAATATTCTCCTTTATATCTTCAAAATCATTTCCCTGCATGAGATCTGTGTATTTGCGATTGATTATCATTTTTGAATGAATGTTAAGAACGGTAAGCCAAATAGCAGCCCCGCCAAAATAAATGATTTCATTTTGTTGGGATTGATTTTCTAAAGCTAGAGGATCATTTTTAAGTAGAGAAATTTGTGCTTTTTTATGGGCATTACGTGCAAACTCATCACATGATGAACTACAAGCAAAACCCTCTGATAAAGGATTAACCGAAGTTAATTCAAGAATTTTATTAATTAATACATCCACTGGTCCATGCATTGATTCATGATTACTTAATTCTTCTATTGCCAAAGGAAGACTTCCATCAAAGTCAACTATGGCCTTGAATATAAGATAGGAGATAATATCATTGCCCCTAGGAACATTATGTTCGTCGGGCTGATCGCCATTTACTGGATGAGATTTATATTTGTGACAGTACCAAGCCAACCCACGCTCAAATATTTTGAAGTATGCCATTTCTCGAACGCCTGCAGTTAATTTCTCAATTATATCTGTACCAAAAAAATCTTTTAGCCTTAGCCAAAAAGTTATCGATTGTTGATCTTCTCCCAAAGGTGATGGTAAAAATACAATGCCTTCTATGGAGAAGGGCAAATTTTGTTGGTTATTGTTCCACGAATCGACAAATGCATTGAATATATTTAATTGATTGTTGGAAAATGCAAGATCTATGATGTATGTATTTTTCTGAATTAAGTCAATTGATGAAAGTAATAAAGTTCTGGTGATATCGGCCCCTTTTGCCATATTGTCAACATACATCCCCAGCAATTCTAATGGAGAATGAGATGATAAAAAAACTCCCAATGTATTAAGTACAGTAGCTTTTTCTTCAATTTGTTGTGATTTTAAAAATTCAACATAATTTGGAATTGAGCAATAATCTGAATGAGGAATGATGATTTGTTTGTTGTTAATCGTGATAATTTGAAGTAAATTAAGCTTCAACAATTGTTCTAAAGATGAAACAATTAAATGAAGAAATTGCTCATGTGCTGGAATGTCCATTACAGTCTCTGGAGAATTACTCTCAAACTGGAGAGAATCAATACCTATTGCTCCAGTTTTGTCATTATCCGAAACAAATGAACGCAAGTTAAGACCCATATAAATTAATTATATAACATATTAATTATATAACATAACAAAAGTAATGTAAAATCTTATAAACTTGATATGTTAGTTGCAAAAGTTCAATCAAAAGTCATCCGTAAATAAAAAAATACTAAAGCATTTTTCAATATAAATACTTCCTTATCAATCCCACTACCTTTCCCTGCACTTGGACATTAGTAGCGTATATGGGACTCATGGAGGCGTTAGCGGGTTCCAAGCGGATGCGAGTGGTTTCGCGGTAAATGCGTTTAAGTGTGGCCAAGCCATTGTCCAAGAGTGCCACAACAATATCGCCATCGGAAACTTCTTGCGTTTCTTCAATCACAACAAAATCGCCATCGGCAATATGATCTTCAATCATTGATTCTCCCTTCACCTGCAAAACGTAGGAACGGCGCTTGCCGGAAATTAACTCTGGGGAAACTTTGAAACTGGCATTGGGATCGGAATGCGGTTCAATGGGTAAGCCGGCGGCAATGTAGCCCAGCACCGGCAAATCCACGGACTCAGAGACTTTCATAAACGTGCGATCAATGAGCTCAATACCTCTGGCCGCACCTTCATGGCGACGAATAACGCGTTTTCGCTCCAATGCCTGCAAATGTTCGTGAACGGTAGCCAAAGAAGAAACTCCAATCGCATCGGCAATTTCGCGAAGAGTGGGTGAATAACCATTGCGCTGAATATACTGCGCCATGTAATCCACAATTTGTCGTTGTCTTTTATAAAGTGTCACTGCCATAGTATTTCCCTTTCTAAATTGGGTTAAATGTGGGCGTATGATTACCGAATTAACAACACAATAACCGAAACACACCCCAAGTGACAACTACATCTTTAATAATCAGAAAAGATCAAAAGTAACAAATTATCAAATTTAAGGGATTGGCGAAAAATTGAAAATGGCACGATCCAGTTTGAATCGGTCTATCTTGGCTTGATTTTCGGGAGAGTTATGTAAGAAAATCACCAATTCAGAATCGCCATAAACCGGCGACCAAACTTCCGCTTGAACAATATTTTTCAGAAAAGTTTGGGCTTCCGGCGTTAAATCGTGATAATAATAAATAACTGTGGAAAAATTGTATTGCTTTTGCAATTGAGTAAACATCTCCCAATCGGTTTGAGCTTGTCTATAAAGATCAAAAAACTCATTTGGATAGGCTTCCGGCCTGTTATCCACAAAAATCGAATCCAAAGGTAAATGCCAAATTAAAAAACCACCCACATCATAATTGTTAAAAACTCTGCCATCAGGTTTTAAAACTTGCAAAAACTCTTCCGCCTGAAGATTGTTTTTTTTCAGCCCCCAACCAATAGGTGCTTTTGGTAGCCAAAGACCTGAAAAAAGCATGATGACGATAAAAATTGATAAAACCGCAGTGATAAAAAACTGAGTCCAAAAGGAATCTTTTAAGATATTTAATTTACTTTGAAAATATTTTTCTTGCGCAATTTGTTGGAAAAAAACGGCTAAAAGAGGCAAGCTTGATAAAGCTAAAAACGGATAAACTCGAACCAGCTGCGATGATAAAACTGCAAAAAAGATAACCATCAAACTAAAAAAAACAACTCCCTTATTAAAAGATTTTTTCCATAATAAAAATATCAGCGCTATGACAAGTAAAACAATAAATAAGATTGCGTAAACGTGTAAATAGGAATTAATTCCATAATTAATTAAAAAAATGGGTGATTGATTTTCCGCCACTTTGTAATTGTAATTATTCAATAAATGCAAAAAAACATCATAAATTTTCATCCCAAAAGGTGAAACTAAACTGAAAAAAAATACTCCCGAAAAAAAACCAAGTAAAATCAAAAACTCTTTGGATAAGTTATGGTGAAAACTTTTTTTATAATGCAACATAACTTCAATTGAAATCAGAATTAAAAATAAAAAAGAGAACACAAAAAATATATGAGTATTGACCCAAATCATTTGTGCTCCGACCACCATAAACAACGGCCAGAATTTACTCTCTGATAAAAACTTAAAACCCGCCCAAATCCAGCACGCGGTCATGAGCAAACTAAAGCTTTCCGGCCTGATTTCAACCCGACTAGCTAGCAAAGGTAGTACTAAGAAACTGGCTAAAAGAACCCATTTGTCTTTTGTGAAATTTTTGGCCACTTTTAAAACAATTAAGGTAGCCATGAGAATCTGCAACACATTTAGCCAAGACAAACCGTTAAAACCAAAAATCTGCCAAAAACTAAAACTCGCCACTCCATAAAGCCAGTGATGATTAATGACAGCAAAATCCGGATGAGTATAAGAATAAAAATTAGTAGTTAAAACTTGGGACACTAAGCCGTTGGTTAATATTTCTCTACCATTAGCCAAATGTCGGCCCAGATCTGCAGTGGCAAGATTAATCGGTGTGAGAATGTTGATCATCAATAAAATGAAAAACAACACATAAAGCCAAAAAGGAGAATAAAATGTTTTGCTTAAAGTCATGCTAAAGTAATGCGCGACCGGTCATTGCCGGTGGTTTGGCAATGCCCATTAAATGTAAAATGGTTGGTGCGACATCCGCCAAAATGCCGGTGGGTAACATGGTGGATTTGCCGGCAAACTGCTTGCCAATAATATAAAAAGGTACGGGATAGATTGAGTGTTCGGTATCAATTTCTCCGGTACTGTTGTTCACCATTTCTTCAACATTACCGTGATCGGCAGTGATAAAAACCATTCCACCCAGCAATAAAACTTTTTCTACAATTAGTCCAACCACTTCGTCCACTATTTCGCAAGCTTTAATGGCCGCCTCCAGGTTTCCTGTGTGCCCAACCATATCACCATTGCAAATATTTGAAATCACAACATCATAAAGTCCCGTTTCCAATCTTTGTAACATGTGATGAGTAATCTCCCGAGCGCTCATTTCCGGAGCTTGATCGTACGATTTTACCCCTTTGGAAGGAATCGTCACCCTTTCTTCACCGGGATAAAGCACTTCGGTTTGACCATTCATATAGTACGAAACAAATCGTTCTTTTTCCGTTTCGGTGGTGCGCAATTGACGCAGGCCGGCATCGGCAAAAACTTTGCCAAGAGGATCCTTAATTCTTTGCGGAGGAAAGGCCGGAATAGCAGGTAAAGTATCTTCATACATAGTCATAGTCACAAAATTTAAATTTTGCAAAATTTTCTTTCTTTGAAAAGTGACCGCTTTTTGTTGTTTTTGAATATTGGTTTTTTCATATTTTTCGGTGTAGGGATCGAAGGCCACCGGTGTTTCTCCGGATTCAAAATTTGGCAAACAAAAAGCTCTGCTTAACTCTCTGGGACGATCAATGCGATAATTGAAAAAGATCACCGCATCGTTATCTTGAATTACTCTGTGTGAGCCATCCTGATCGCAAATGGTAATCGGTTCAATAAACTCATCTGTTATTCCCGAATCATATTGTCGCTGAAGTGCTTCGATGGGATTTAAGATACAAGAATTTCCATCTCCAAAAAGCAAAGCATTGTAAGCTTTTTCAATTCTTTCCCAGCGCTTATCTCTATCCATGGCAAAATAGCGACCCATGAGCGAAGCCAACTTTCCCACTCCAAGTTGTTCACAACGATTCATAATTTCTTGGACGTAATTAATGCCGGAAGTGGGTGGCGAATCACGCCCATCGGTAAAACCATGAATATAAACGTTGGGAAATTGTTGTTGGGCGCATAAATTGAGTAATGCATATAAATGTTCAATGTTGGAGTGAACACCACCAGCTCCAATGAGGCCCATCAAATGTAACCGAGAATTATTGGCTTTGGCATGATTAATCGCACCCAAAAAAGCTTCATTTTGAAAAAAACCACCATCGGCAATGGACATATTGATTCTGGGCAAATCTTGGTAAACAATGTGGCCGGCGCCGATATTCAAGTGACCTGTTTCCGTATTACCATCTTCTCCTTGAGGTAAACCCACAGCTGTGCCACTGGCTTCCAGTTGGGTGTGAGGATAGCTCATCCAGTACTTGGTTAAATTTGGTGTTTTGGCTCTGGCAATTGCGTTGCCGGCGTTATTAGGACCTATACCCCAGCCATCCAAGATGAGGAGCACCACCGGGCGAGGACCTTTATAATTGGCTCTTCCGGCCGGCAGAGGATCTTGGGATACTGTCACAATTGGAGTTAAATTGGTATTAATTTGAGCGTTTTGTTTTGTATCTTGTGAATTTTCTTGAAGAGTTGGTGCATCATTCGTTGGTTGATTGGCTAATTGTGGAGTTGATATTTGGGTTTCAGAAGTTTGTTCGATAATTGGATTTGCGAAATTTGTTTTTTCCTCAATTAATTCTTTATTCAATGCTTGATCGGATGATTGTTGATCGGGGTTATTCTCTGTTTTGTCTGCCAATTCTACGGCTGAAGAATTCTGCAAAGAAATACTTGCCATACCGGAAATATTTTGACGAAGCAAAGGATTGGTGGGTAAAGAGGAGTTGTGCATCAATGATTGATTGTTGGTCTCTGAGGGGGCTAAAGTTGCATTGGTTGGCGGGTTGCTATTTATGAGGGGTGGGTTTTGATTTGCTGATGGTGAAGTTAATGAGTTATTAACATTAGGTTGCGAATTTGTGACGGTTGAATTGAGCTCTGTTGAAGTGGCGAAAAATTCTTGTTGATTCCTAGTTTCATCAGGATTGGTAAAATTTGATGGTTGAGTAGTTGGTGCTTGAGCCGGAAAAGTTTGAGCTGAGGTATTTGTTGTTTCATTCTTACTAGTTGATTGATTGTCACTTGCTTGAGAAGTTATTTCAATTTGGGGGTTGTTTAATGTCACAACGCTTTGATTTTTAAGAGCGGAAGTAGAGAGAGTGGTGGGTGGAATATTCGTTGGAGCAGGTGGTGGGTTTAAATTAGAGCCGGAATTATTGGCTCCCGGCATGGGTGGTAATGCCGGAACATTATTGATTGGTCGAGCCGCCTGAATGGAACCGGCGCTGGGGGTTGAGTAAGAACCACGTACCGGCGGTAAAACCGGTGGTGTGGAAGTTGCTGGCGGCTCGATGGGATTATCTGTCATGATGTGGGATTGGCAGTCAGAGCGTGCAAATGTTGCTTAATTTCAAAATCAATTTGAGTTAAACGATTATATTTGGCAATACGCTCACCTCGATTGGGAGGGCCAAACTTGACGTAGTCCGCACCCACTCCCACCGCAAAATCGGCAATGAA
>CAZTME010000006.1:0-24098 GCA_964614795.1 uncultured Pseudomonadales bacterium
CCAAATTATTCCTAAAAAACAAGAAAAATCGGTTTGGTTAAATCAGTGGTGGACAACTCGCGCATCTTCAGCCAACAACTGACGAACAATTTCACTCCCTATACTGCCATTTGCACCAGTGACCAAAACAGTTTTATCATTTAATCTTGAAAGTTTGGGCAAATGAGTGATTGTTTGCATGCAATTTAATCGGAAAATAAGAGATATATTTTGAATTTTTCTTTGCGACCCCGATCGGATTCGAACCGACGATCTTCTCCGTGACAGGGAGACATGTTAACCACTACACCACGGGGCCAATTTTCTTGGTATTATTAAACAAACTTATCGTACAACAACAACACGATCCATTTGCTCAAATTAAGTCATGTTCTCATTGCGCGAAGTCTAATTATAACCGCGATTCACAAAAAAGTCACTAGACTTGTCGCGCAACAATAAGCACACGAGTTAAAAAAACCGATTTGTTATTGTGTGACAAGTCTACCAACTTAGAAAAATAGTGTATACTAACTTCAGTATTTCTACTGAAAATATCTATGCAATTTCTTCCCATCATATTGATAGTTCTACTAATTGCAGTGATTGGCTATCTCATCACAACTTACAATGCCTTTCAAAGATTAAAAACGCAAATTTCCGCTTCTATTCAAGAAATTGGTAATCAACTTAAAAGACAAGCTTCCCTCATTCCCAATTTGGAAGCATCCGTTAAGGGCTACATGAAGCATGAGTCGGGTATTTACGAGATGATCACTTCCGCCAGAAAACAAGTAGCCGAAGCTGATAAAGCCATGAGTGGCGAATCCATTGAATCCGCAGTCAATTCTTTACAATCCATGCTTCCTCAACTAAAAGTAATGGTGGAAAGCAATCCCGAACTGAAAGCAGATGCCAGCGTTTCCAAATTTATGGACGAACTAGCCGACACCGCCGACAAACTCACTTATGCCAGAAGAACATTAATTGATTTAACTCAGCAATACAATGAAATGAGAGTGACTATTCCTTCAAATTTTGTCGCCAATATTTTTGGTTTTAAAGAAGAAAAAGGCTTGGCTACTCCAACTACCGGCGCTCATGTTGAAGTTAGCGCCAAAGAAACGGAAGATCCCAAAGTTAACCTTCACTCATAAAGCGTGATTGAGCGATCATGACTCATTATCAATTAGTTGCTGGCAATAAAATCAAATCTGCGGTTATTATTTCCATGTTCATTGCTTTTTGTACCGCAGTGGGAGCGGCTTTTGTTTATGTGACCGGGGCAGACTACAGCTTAATTCTCATTATCGCCATAATTTCTTCATTAAGTGCTCTGGGTTCCTACTGGTTTTCAGACTCCATAATTCTTTCCATGAGTCACGCCAAACCCGCCAACAGAGCCGAACATTTTGATTTTTATACCACAGCCGAAAATTTAGCTATCGCCGCTCAAATCCCTACTCCTAAACTTTATGTAATTGAAGATTCCGCCATGAATGCTTTTGCCACCGGCAGAGACCCTCGCCACAGCGTCATTTGCGCAACTACCGGCTTACTTTCAAGGCTGGATCGCCCTGAAGTTGAAGCAGTCGTTGCTCATGAAATGGCCCATATTACAAATTATGACACAAGATTAATGACTGTGGTGAGTATTTTAGTTGGCACCATCCTACTTTTAGCCGATGCATTTTTTCGCAGTAACCTATTGTTTGGCAGAAGATCGGAAAAAAACTCCGGTGGGGGAGTGCTTTTAATCATTGGATTAGTTCTCATTATTCTTTCGCCAATTATTGCCCAATTAATCCAATTAGCAATTTCCAGAAGAAGAGAATTTGGCGCCGATGCTCAAGCTGTTGCCTACACCCGCAATCCTCAGGGACTTATTAGAGCTCTGGCCAAATTAAGTAATGATGAAGAACCGCTGGAAGCAGCCAATCGGGGCACCGCTCATCTTTATATCATTAATCCTTTTCATAAAAGCAATGGCAAATCATCTTTTTTTGAAAAACTTTTTTCAACTCATCCACCCATCGAAGAAAGAATCACGGCGCTGGAAAAAATCAGTAGCTAATGTAGAATACAAAATATGTCTACTCACCCAAATATTTTTTCTCACTCTCTTGTTCAAAAGATTGCGCAACTTTCTCAGGTCGAATTAACTAATGATGAGGAAGAAAAAATTCAACATGCCTTCGCTGAAACCCTGGAAGTAATTAGCAATTTAAATCAAATAAATACTGAAGATGTCGCAGTAATGGGCAATGTAACCGGACTAAGTTCAATTTTACGACCGGATCAAATCGATTCGGCACATACTCTAAGTCAAGAAGATTCTTTGAAAAACGCCCAAACTTCTTATAATGGATATTTTGTTGTATCCAGATTAGTGGACAACGATTAAATTATGCAACTTACACAATTAACACTAGCATCTTATCTGAAGGGATTAAATCAGAAAAAATTCTCTGTGGCTGAAGTGCAAAAAGCAATTCATCATCAAGCCCAAGTTGCTAACAAAAAGTTCAATTTATTTGTTTCAATTACGGATAAAAATAATATTGAACCAAACACATTATTAAATTCTCCACTACAAGGGGCATCTCTGGCAATTAAGGATAATATATTAATTAAAAATCAGCGAGCAACTGCCTCATCAAAAATTCTTGATAATTTTTTTTCCCCTTATTCTGCAACAATAATAAACAAATTATTTGATGCAGGTGCAAATTTGATAGGAAAAACCAACATGGACGCTTGGGCACATGGTTCTTCAACTGAAACTTCAGATTATGGAACAACACTCAACCCTAATAATTCAAAATATTTGCCTGGTGGCTCATCTGGAGGAAGCGCGGCTGCCGTGTCAGCAAATGCTTGTCTGGCGGCAATTGGCACTGAGACGGCCGGCTCAATTCGTCAACCTTCCTCATGGTGCGGGGTTGTTGGCCTAAAACCCACTTATGGCAGAGTGAGCAGATATGGCATAGTGGCTATGGCATCATCCACTGATTCTCCAGGGCCAATCACAAAAACTGTTGAAGATTCTGCCATTTTATTGTCAATCATTGCCGGTCAAGATTGTCTTGACGCAACATCCAGCTCAAAACCTGTTTTAAAATATGAGACTTTTCTTAATAAACCCATAAAAGGCTTAAAAATTGGAGTAATTTACCATGATATTGAGGGTTTAGAACTTGTGAATAATCACATGAAAAATGTCATTGATACCCTAAAAGAAATGGGCGCTAACATCATCTATTTAAAAGCGATGGATCCTCATTACGCAATAAGCGTTTATACCATTGTTCAAAGAGCGGAAGTTTCAAGTAATCTCGCCAGATATGATGGTATAAGATACGGCAATGATCGCTCATTATTTGGTTCGGAAGCAAAAAGAAGAATTATGCTGGGCACTTTTACCCTAGCCAAAGGTTATGCGGACCAATATTATTTAACTGCTCAAAAAGTTAGAAATTTGTTTAACGAAGATTTCAATCACTTATTCTCTCAAGTTGATGCGTTAATTCATCCCACTTCCCCAGGATATGCCAAGAAAATTGGCGCTTCTCAAGATTCTGGAATGTTCGGAGAGTTAGAAGATATGCTTTTAGAACCAAGTTCAATTACTGGATTACCGGGTATTTCAGTTCCCATGTATACAGATCAAAAAACAAACTTATCTTTAGGCCTTAACATTATCGCTCCCAAATTCAGAGAGGATTTAATTATTCAAGTTGCTGATGCCTATGAAAAAGCCACTCCCTGGAATAAATGGAGAAACAATAATGAATAAACATAACTCTTATCACCTCATCTGCGGCATGGAGATTCATGCCGAATTGAAGACTCAATCAAAGATGTTTTGTGGGTGCAAGAATGACCCTTTTGGAGCGCCAAAACCCAATTGCTATACTTGTCCTGTATGTTTGGGTTTGCCGGGAGCATTGCCTGTACCAAATGCCAAAGCAATAGAGTGGACAATAAAATTGGGCTTGGCACTGGGCTGTAAAATCAATTTATTTTCAAAATTTGATCGCAAACACTATTTTTACCCAGATTTACCCAAAGGATATCAAATTAGTCAGTATGATTTACCATTTTGTTATGACGGTCAACTTGAAACCTCGCAAGGTACGGTGAGAATTAGACGCATCCATCTTGAAGAAGATACCGGAAAATTATTACATAAAACAATTAATAACAAAAAAGTAAGTTTAATTGATTTTAATCGCTCCAGTGTACCCTTAGTTGAAATTGTCACCGAGCCAGATATTAAAAGCGCTTCACAAGCCAGTGAATACGCTAAAAAAATTCGCTCAGTGCTTCGCACTCTCAATATTGCAGATTGCAATATGGAGCAGGGTGGCATGAGATTGGAAGCTAACATTTCTTTGCAAAAAGAAGGCGAAAAAGAATTGCCAAATTATAAAGTTGAGTTAAAAAACATCAACTCATTTAGATTTTTGGAACAAGGTATTGATTACGAAGTTAAAAGACAAGGTGAAGCACTTTCTCATGGGGAAGTATTATCGCAAGAAACGCGAGGATATAACTCAACAAAGCAAGAAACTTTCGTACAAAGAAGTAAAGAAGATGCCGAAGATTATCGTTACTTTCCCGATCCCGACATTCCTCCCATTCACTTCTCACAAAGCCAAATAGACATTTGGCGACAAGAACTACCAGAATTACCATGGGAAACAATTGCCAGACTAAAAGCGGAGTATGGTATTGAAGAAAGATTTGCAGATTTATTATTTTCAAAAATGCGATCTGCAAAATTAATTTCTGAGCTGTTACAACAAGCCAAGCAACAAAAAATTGATTGTAACTCATTAGTAAAAGCAGTAATTAACAAAAAAATTTCTACACCCAATAAACAAAATGAAGTTGAACAAACATTACAAGAATTTTTAACACTCACTCAAACAAACTCCACCGATGATAAAATAATCATTGAGGCTATCGACAAAGTTCTTCAGGAAAATCCAGATCTAAAATCCAGATATCAATCCGGTGAAAAGCAACTTTTAGGATTTATCATGGGACAAGTAATGAGAATTGTGGGTAAAACCAATCCTCAACAACTTAAAACTACGATTGAGAAACATCTCATTCCCTGATATGCTCCCTGTAGCTTATGCAGTCGTCCGATTTTGTTCATCTTCATGTTCACAGCGAATACTCAATGCTTGATGGGCTGGCCAAACTTCCCGCTCTAGTCTCTAAGGTGAAATCTCTCGGTCAAACTGCTGTTGCATTAACTGATCATGGAGGAATGTACGGCGCCATTCATTTCTATAACGAATGCAAAAAACAAGAAATAAAACCCATTATCGGACTAGAAGCATATTATGCTAAAGAATCCAGATTCAACAAACAAATTAAAATGGGTTCGGATCAATTTCATTTAACGCTTTTAGCCACCAATCATCGTGGCTATCAACATCTAATGGAACTTGTTTCTTTAGCCAATTTCGAAGGTTTTTCCTACAAACCCAGAATAGACTGGGAAGCTTTATGCAAATTTCATGAAGATGTCATTGTTACCAGCGGTTGTATGAACAGTATTTTTAATCGTCTACTCATGGATGGTAAGGATGAACTGGCCGAGAATGAGTTAAAAAAATTCAAAGAATTATTAGGCGATAGATTTTACATAGAACTGCAAAATCATCCGAAAATTCCTGAACAACAAGAACTGACTCGCAAACAAATTGCCTTAGCACGAAAATTAAGTATTGAAGTTGTGGCAACCAACGACGTCCATTATCTTGAACCGCATGAGGCTGAAGCTCAAGACGCATTACTATGTGTTCAAACCAGAAAGTTAATCAGTGATACCAAAAGAATGAGCATGCTCAACTCACCCGATTTTTATTTAAGAAGTAGTGAAGAAATGATGGAGCTATTTCGTGAGATTCCCGAGGCCATTGCCAACACCAAAGCGATCGCCGAAAAATGTTCAATTACCATCCCCACCGGCCAATTAATCTTTCCCAAATTTCAATTGCCAGTTGGAGAAACCAATGAATCATTATTGGCAAAAATGGCAAGAGCCGGATTAGCAAAAAAATTTCCTCAAGCAGACGCTTCCCTCAAAGAAAGATTAGAGTATGAATTGGACGTGATTATTCAAAAAGGCTATGCCGCTTATTTTCTCATCACGCAAGATTTTGTTAATTGGGCGAAAAATAACGGCGTGGCAGTCGGCCCTGGTAGAGGAAGTGCCGCGGGCTCTCTTGTTTCATATGTTTTGCAAATCACCACGGTTGATCCGATTGCTCACGGATTGGCTTTTGAACGCTTTCTTAATCCTCAAAGACCCACGCCTCCCGATATTGATATTGATTTCGCGGACGTCTCCAGAGAAAAAGTGATTGATTATGTGGCTGAAAAATATGGCGCCGATCACGTTGGCCACGTCATTACTTTTGGAAGAATGGAGGCTCGAGTCGCGGTGCGAGATATTGGTCGCGTCCTTGGCTTACCCTATGAAGATCCGGACAAAATCGCCAAACTTATCCCCAATGACCCGGCACATAAAACACCTCTTGCTACTGCCGTGGCCACGGTTCCAGAATTAACTCAATATTATCAACAACCAAAATTTAAAAAGTTAATTGATTTGGCCAAACAAGTGGAAGGAAGCGTGCGTCACTCCAGTGTTCATGCCGCCGCTTTAGTTATTACCGATAAACCCATTACTCAATATGCTCCGGTGCAAAAAGACTCTAAGACCGGTAAAACAATTACGCAATATGATATGTATGCCCTAGATTGTAATGTTTCCGATGATGCCATAGGCTTATTAAAATTTGATTTTTTGGGCTTACGTAATCTTTCCATTATTGAACATGCTCTTCAATTAATTAAGAGATATAAAAAACAAACAATTAATATTGACGAAATACCCTTAACGGATAAAAAAACATTTGCATTACTAGCCAGTGGCGATACGATGGGAGTTTTTCAACTTGAATCTGCCGGCATGAGAAGAGTTGCCAGATCTTTAAAACCTTCTCAATTTTCAGATATCACTGCCATGGTCGCTCTTTTTCGTCCCGGTCCTATGGATCTGATTCCTCAGTTTGTAGAAGGCAAGCATAATCCTTCCAAAATTGAGTATCCCGATCCAACCTTAAAACCTATTTTAGAAGAAACTTACGGGGTCATGGTTTATCAAGAGCAAATTCTGCAAATTGCCAATGTCATGGCCGGATATTCCTTGGGTGAAGCCGATATTTTAAGAAGAGCGATTGGAAAAAAGAAGAAAAAATTACTAGATGAAAATAAAAAAAGATTTGTGGACCAATCGGTGGATAAAGGCTACAGTAAACAAATTGCAGAAAAAGTTTGGGGTTTTATTGAAGCTTTTGCCAATTACGGTTTCAATAAAGCGCATGCTACCAGTTATGCCATGATTGCCTATCAAACCGCCTACTTGAAAGCTAATTTTCCGGTTGAATACATGACTGCTTTAATGGGAGTTGAATCCGGATCTTCTTCAGCCAACAGAGATGTAAAAGTAGCGATTGCAGTAGATAGTTGCAAACAAATGGGCATTATTGTTTTACCTCCGGATATAAACTTTTCAGAGCGAGATTTTACTATTGAAAATAACGAACAATCATTGGAAGGCTTAGCTGTCAGATTTGGCCTGAATGCCATTAAACATGTGGGTAGTGCTGCTATTGACTCCATTTTAGAGACTAGATCCAGAGTGGGAGAGTTTTCTTCATTAACTCAATTTATTCACGAGACAGATTCAAGAAAAGTCAATAAGACTACTTTAGAGTGTTTAATCAAAGTGGGAGCGTTTGATAAATTTGGCACGCGCTCCAGTATGCTTCAACATTTGGAATTAATCAGATCCAGAGCCAGCTCACTGAAATCCGACACAGAAGGTCAAGATTCATTATTTAGCGGAGTTACCAGTTCAGTCCAGCAATTAGAAGATACTTTTCCCATAGAAGCGGAGTATCCAAAGCCGGAATTACTTTCTTTTGAGAAAGAACTTCTCGGGATGTATTTAACAGATCATCCTATGGCCAGAGCGCTAAAAGCCGTTGAACGACGCGCCACCAAAAAAATCGCTGAATTAGATGCCTCCATTCACAATACTCATCTTTTTATTTTTGGTGGAGTTATCACTCAAATAAGAACTGTCACTACAAAAAAATCTGGTAAACCTATGGCATTTGGTCAATTAGAAGATTCATCTGGAAGCGTCCCTTTTGTTTGTTTTCCAAAAATTTTTGCCTCCTTTGAACACATCCTTAAACCGGATTCAGTGGTACTCATGAAAGCGAAGGTGGACAATAAAGACGATGAACTTCAACTTTTGGTCGAAAATATTTCTCTGCCCAATCAAATTGATCAGGAGCCTCATGTGGCTTCGGCTGATCATGAAATTTTCATACCTCGCAATACCAAACAAGATATGCTTCAAAATTTGGGAGCACTACTTAAGAGTAATGCTGGTAATGATTCGGTGGTTGTGATTATTCCCAACGGTGGCAAGCCTCAAAGAATGCTACTACCCTACACTGTAAATTGGTCGCCACTTCTGGAAAAACAAATCAAGGACCTGTTAAGTTGAATGTTAAATTTTGCGGTTGTTATTATGTGACAACTCTATTAGAATGAGCTCCCATGAGCAATAAACTCGTTGTACGGTAACGACTAGTTTTGCCATGGTATTTTTTTATTTATATTAAATTAATATGAAAAATAAACCCTCTCATCCCAAGTACATATTCGTCTCCGGAGGTGTGCTTTCGGGCTTAGGTAAGGGCATTACTGCGGCATCACTGGGACTACTTCTGCAATCAAGAGGATATTCAGTAACCAATATTAAGTGTGAAAATTACTTAAATCTTGATTCCGGCAACATTAATCCTATTGAACATGGAGATGTTTTTCTGTGTGAAGACGGTCTGGAAGCAGATTTGGATTTGGGTAGTTATGAGCGTTTTATTGGCAATGAAGTTGGTCACAAAAATTTTACGACTATGGGACAGATTTATTCAAAGGTCATTCAGGACACAAAAAATTTAAGATTTGGTGGGGCGACGGTGGATGCCATTCCCTATGTTCCCGAAGAAGTAATTGCCAGAATCAAAGAAGCGGCTAAGGGATATGATCTGATTTTGGTTGAATTGGGTGGCACGGCGGGAGAGTATCAAAATGTGATTTATTATGAAGCATATCGCGTCATGAAATTGCGCCAACCTCAAGACGTTATTCACATTCATGTCACTTACTTTCCCAAGCCGGAACATATTAATGAACTAAAAAGTAAACCTACGCAACTTTCAGTCAAAATGCTCAATGAAATGGGTATTCAACCAGAATTCGTAGTGGGCAGGGGTGAAGTACCAATCGATGAAAAACGCAAAGAAAAAGTGGCCTACTACTGCAATTTAGACAAAAAACATGTCATTTCCAATCCCGATTGCGAGACTATTTATGAAGTACCGCTTATTTTTGCAGAGCAAAACTTCGACACTTTAGTTTTGGAAAAACTTAATTTACCAATCAAACGTTCTCAATTAGATAAATGGCGTAAATTTGTTGATAGTATTCAAGCTCCAAAGCGTTTATCGTTAACCGTTGCCATTATTGCCAAGTATATTGCCACCGGCGACTTCGAGCTCAAAGATTCATATACTTCACTAATTGAATCGTTGCAATTTGCCGGTTGGAAAGCCAATGTGGATCTCAAAATCGAGTTTATCAATGCCGAAGAATTGGAAAAAAATGATCAAAAAGCTCAAGCTCAATTAAAAAAAGCTCAGGGAATTATAGTGCCTATCGGTTGGGGAGAAAGGGGAGTGGAGGGAAAAATTTCCGCTATCACCTTTGCTCGCACACACAAAATTCCTTTCGTGGGCTTGTGTTATGGCATGCAACTGGCCAGCATTGAGTTTGCTCGCAATGTGGTTGGACTAAAAGGCGCTCATACCACCGAAGTTGATCCTAACACTCCACACCCCATTATTCACGATATTCCGTTTGACACACGCTATCAAACAATCAAAGGTGAAGGTGCTTCTATGAGGCTTGGAGGTTATGATTGTGTCTTAAAAGAAGATACTTTGGTTTATGAAATATATGATAATCACGACGCCTTTAAAGATAAAAGAAAGCGCCTGATTTCCGAACGCCATCGACACAGATATGAATTCAACAACGATTATAGAAAAGCCCTTGAGGAAAAAGGTTTTATTTTTTCCGGCACTTCACCGGATGATTTTTTTGTTGAATGGATTGAATTGCCCAAAAAAATGCACCCCTTCTTCGTCGGCACACAAGCTCATCCGGAATACAAATCTCGACCTCTAAAACCTCATCCCGTATTTATTGAATTTTTAAAGGCAGTGGAAAAAAACAAGTAAGTAATTCGATCTCCGCTTTAATAACATCTCCTCGTTGCTTGAAATACTGAGTTGGTATACAATATCACACCTATGGCAAATCAATTAGTTATTAAAAATACGACTGTAAATGTTGGTGATACCGTAAGAGTTCATCAAAAAGTGAGTGAAGGCGAGAAGTCACGCACTCAAATTTTTGAAGGTATTATCATCGCCATTCAAGGCTCAACCAGTGGCACAAGTTTTACTGTTAGAAGAGTGGGTGTGGCTGGTGTGGGTATTGAAAAAATTATTCCGGTTAACACCCCGGATTTAGTTAAAGTTGAAATTAAATCGAAAGGCCATGTCCGCCGTGCCAAACTCTACTACTTGCGCAACAGGGTTGGTAAAGCAGCCACCCGTGTGGCGGAAAAGAAAACTGTCGCTCAAGCAGCGTAGTTTGCCACATTTTCAACTTGGTGAGTCTGGAGAAGATCAAGCCCTGGAATTCTTAAAAAAATTAGGTTGGAAAATTCTGGCCACCAATATTAAGTTCTCTTATTATGAATTGGATATTGTAGCCGTTGACAACGATAACCAAGATTTAGTTTTTGTTGAAGTGAAAACGAGAGCGAGTAATCAATACGGAGATCCAAGCTTGGCAGTTTCTCCAAAGAAAGTTAGATCTTTACAGCGTTTTTCTAGAGAGTACTTAAGAAAAACAAAGTGGCAAGGCAGTTATCGATTTGACACAATCAGTGTAGTTGCTGGTACAATACAACATTATCGAAACATTACTTGGTTAATGAAACGATAAATTCTTTAACATAAGGTTTGCGAAACAATAGACTTGTCGCGCAATTAAGAACATGAATTAACTTGAGAAATGAATCGTGTTGTTATTATGCGAGAAATCTAAATAAAACACTTAGTATCTACCTTGTCTTGGTAAAATAGGAATGTTTTATTGTCAAACAAATCTAAAAGACTTGGCCCCATCGTCTAGCGGTTAGGACTCCAGGTTTTCATCCTGGCAACCGGGGTTCGATTCCCCGTGGGGTCACAAATTTTAATCCTTCATCTTTTCAATTCTCATTTTTTCAGTTATCTTAGCTTTATTCCAAGTGATTTTCTCTCTCACCATTACTCTCGTCCCCAAGAACATTGCGCTGTGATTGGAGTTTATACCAATTCTCCCGATGCGGCCCGATTAACCCACGCCGGTTTATGGGCTTTGCAACATCGAGGGCAAGAAAGTTCCGGCATAGCTTCCCTGAGTGGCAACATTATAAGGGTTTATAAAAATCAAGGCCTGGTGGCGAGTGTCTATGATGAAGAGCATTTGTCATTACTCGCTGGTCACTCGGCCATTGGTCACAATCGTTATGCTACCAGCGGTGGTAAAGGCATAGAACATGCTCAGCCAATTTTTCATAATGAAGATTTGGTGGCGTTGGCACACAATGGCAATCTACCTAGTACGCAGAAAATTGAAAAGTTACTTCATAAGTTAAAAATTGACATTTTCGGGTTAAATGATTCGGAAATGATGCAAAAAGCCATAAATTATTATCTTCATGATAAACTTTCTTTAGAGAAAGCATTAAAAATAGTTTTGCCTTATTTTACTGGCGTTTACAGCTTGGTCTTATTAACGAGAGAAGGGCTATTTGCAATTCGCGATCCTCACGGCATTCGTCCACTTTCTCTTGGGAAAGTAAATGGTACATACATTATTTCTTCTGAAACTTGCGCTTTAGACACCTTAGGCGCAGAATTTATTCGAGATATAAAACCTGGAGAACTAATTCGAATCAATGCTGAGGGCATCAACTCAACTCAATTACTTCCTGGCAAAGAACATTTGGACGTTTTTGAATTTATTTATTTTGCGCGCTCCGATAGTATTCTCTTGGGAAAAAGAGTAGACGAGGTAAGAAAAAATCTAGGAAAACAGTTAGCTCAAGAGGTAAAAGTCAAGCTCGATGTTGTCATTCCCGTTCCGGACTCCGGTATTTCAGCCACCCTTGGTTTTTCCGCTCAAACTCAAACCCCTTTTGATCATGGTTTAATCAAAAATCGCTACATAAATAGAACATTCATTCAGCCGGCTCAAAAATTAAGGGAAGATCAAGTAAAACTGAAGCTTATTCCCATTCCAGAAGTACTCAAAGGAAAAAAAGTTGGTGTTGTAGACGACTCTATTGTGAGAGGCACCACTGCCAAATCTTTAGTATCTCTGCTCCGAAAGGCCGGTGCTAAAGAAGTACATCTTCTTATCACTTCTCCCCCTGTAAAATACCCGGATTTTTATGGCATAGACACTCCCAAACAAAAAGATTTAATTGCTTTTAATCACAATCCTCAGGAAATCGCCAAAGTTGTAAATGCTAACTCGGTGCAATTCTTATCCTTAGCAGGCTTAAAAAAAGCTCTTGGTAAACTGGCAAGTCATTGTTGTATGTCTTGTCTAACAGGCGAATATCCTGTAGGTATTAGAGAAAGAAAAAATGAAGTGTGTTCAATTTAAATTTGAACGATTGAGTAAAAACACATGAATATAAGCCATGTAATAAGGCCATCTTTCAAGATAAAATCTTCTTGAACTATCCAACAGAGTTATTAATGATCCAATCATCATGGCCGATGTTAGTGGAAGATTTGGAGCATTTGGTATATTAGCTGCAAGTTGATTCATTGTCGTTAACATATTTACCCATCGCTCGGGTATTGAATCTGACGAATTATTAAATAGATGAAGAAAATAAATTGCAAACACACTTAACAGAAATTGATGTTCAGGCACTATGCTAGAATATGTCTCTGTAATTCTTCTCAGTGGATTTATCACACTCTCTCTGTACATAGCAATAAATTATATCCTATAGTTATTTTTAAGTCAATTTTTAATTGTTAGAATTAAATAAATTTATTATGCAGAACCTCTCAAATTTCTCATTTCGTCTTGGTATTTTAGGTGGCATGGGACCTATGGCTACCGCCTATCTTTATGAACAAATCATCAAAGCAACCCCGGTTAGAACTGACCAAGATCATTTGGAAATTATCATCGCCTCTTTACCCAAAATTCCCGACAGAACCAAAGCGTTGCTCGAAAATGGCGAAGATCCATTACCTCAACTCAAAGCCGGCGTTCAATTGTTGTTGAATGCACAAGCTACACACATTGTTATTCCCTGCAACACCGCCCATGCGTTTTTGCCCAGACTGCAACAAGCAATCAATTTCCACTGCGTTGACATGATTGAAGCCACGCGTCAAAAAATTGAAGAACTCAAACTGTCCAAAGTTGGTTTATTAGCCACCACGGGAACAATTCAAACCGGTCTATATGAAAAATATCTTCAGAGGACTGCTCAACTAATTTATCCCAATCAAGAAATGCAGTTGGAAGTCATGGATATTATTTACGGCAAAAATGGGGTAAAAGCCGGCAATCTTTCAGAAGAAAATCAGCATAGATTAATCAAATGTATAAATGAATTAAGTAACCAAGGAGCGCAAGCCGTCATTTTGGGATGCACTGAATTACCTTTGCTCATCACTCAAAAAAAGACTAGAATTACGCTCATAGAACCCATGCAAGTAGTAGCGGAAAAAATTGTAGCTCTAACTCAAAAATTAGATTAATTTTTCACAGTCCAAAGCTATTCAAAATTTCCTATCCGCAAAAAATCACACAGAATATGCAAAGAACTCTTCTTTTCGGCGCTCTAATTTTAGCCACTCTGGTTGTCGCCACTCTCACTTCTGGCAAGTGGTGTGGTACAGCTTGCGCGATTAATACAAACGAAAGTACGTCAATGATTCAATCAGATAAATCAACCAAAATCAATGAAGCTCTTTCAGCTCAAGATTTTTATGAAAAATCACAGGAATCTAATCAAATCATTCTTGATGTGCGCACCGCGCAAGAATTTGCAACCGGACATATAGAAAATGCCATCAATATTGATTTTAATCAAACGGCAAAATTTAGTGAAAAACTTAGTGAGTTGGACAAATCAGCCAATTACTTAATTTATTGTCGCAGTGGCAATCGCTCATCGCAGGCGATTTCACTGATGCAAAAACAAGGTTTTACCAACATCTCACACTTGCAAGGAGGAATCATACAATGGCAAGCCGAAAATTTGCCTCTCCTTCAACCATAATGAATAAATTTCAACTGAATCAAATACCATTATTATTTAATTCGTGGTTGTTTAAATTACTCATAATTTTATTTCTCGCTCTAATCTTAAGGATGCTATTCATTTGGCATTTGGAGATTGCCTTTGACAACTCACAAATTATTGCCCAGGCCTCACAAATTAAATCTGGAAATCTCACTTTAATTGGTCCCAAAACCGGTCCGGCCGGATTTTTCACCGGGCCGTTAATTTACTACGTAACCGCTTTGTCTTTATTTTTTTTCGACAAATATTTTTCCATTATGCTTGTACCTTTGCTTCTAGCCCTGGCAACTGGAATCAGTGTATTTATAACAACCAATTATTTATTCAATCAAACTTTTGCCGTTAAATATTTATCTCTATGGGCAGTTACCCCCATGCTGGTTATCCTGGATAAAACACTCTGGAATCCTAACTTGCTTTTTTTAGCTAGCTCGCTTTTGTTTTTACCCTTGTTTAGTAAAGAAAACAAAAAATGGACGCCTTTTATTCTTGGATTGGGAGCATTTTTGGCCTATCAAGCTCACTTCACCGGCTTGATTTTGATTTTGCTAACCGTGATTATTTTGTTTTTGAACAAAAAACCTTGGACGTGGTTGCTTGGTTTATTGACAGGAACAATGTTTTCTTTATTACCAACCATCATCTTTGATTTTCGCAATGATTTTCTTAATTTTCACGGACTAATGCAGTTAGCTGAAGGATCGGCGGGCAGTTCCGGCCCCATCATTCATCAATTCACCTCAACTTTTTTCATTATTTTTAATTTTCCGGGCTTGCTGTTTTCCTTCAATCACTGGCCGATTGTTCAATTGAGCATCAGTTTAAGTTTTTGGCTAATTTTATTTCTGCTTCACAAAAAGAAATTTCTTTCCAAACAACAAAGTTTATCAATTACTGCTTGGCTTTTGATTTTATGGCTCATATTTTCTTTATACAGCGGAGAAAAACCCGAATATTACTTCATTGGTATCATTGCGCCAATTTTTGCAATCACGATCGTATTCTTATCTCAACTCAAGCGTTTTTGGTTTATGATTTTTATTTTGAGCTTAACTTTCATTAGTCTTTACTCCATTAATCAATTTTTTAGCCAGCGAAATGCTTTCTCAATTATTTCCGCTCAAAAAGTTGAAGAATTTCTTCTTACTCAAAAAATCTCCAAATTAAGTTATGGTTTACCTAACAATCGAATATTTGGCTATGAAATACTTCTCGCCGATTTACCTAAAGAACCAACTGGCGCAATTATTCGATTAATTTATCCAGTAAGTTCAGACTCCAATGTTACTGAAGTTGTGGCAGGCATGGGTGTTTTGATTGAAAAAAATAATCAAGAATATAAAATTGAAAATGATTAAAATTACCAGCGACAATTCTTTGCAAAATTGATATATTAGAAAATGTTTTTCGCATAGTTAATGTTTTTTTCAAAAATTGCTTTGAACGAACAAGTAGGAGAATAAATGGTCATTTAAAAAAAGGAATGTCATGAAAACAAAGAAAAAAAATCCAACCAGCTTAGATCAAGCTTTTCAAGTTGTTTGTGAGGAAATGTTGGATACTTTTTTAAAAAAACATCATGATTATGGTAAAGGCAACATTTTATTAAATGGTGAGTTAGGTATTGCGGTGCGAGTGGCAGAAAAAATTGAGAGAATCAAACACATCATTTTAACCGATAAAGATCCGGCCAACGAAGGTATGGACGAAACCTGGGAAGATATTGCCGTTTATGCGGTTATTGCCAGATTGTATAGAGAAGGTTGGTTTGAAAAGTTGGAGGTGAGTAAAAAATAGTCATATATGAAAAGATGAGTTAAATAGGTTATATTTTATAAAAAAATCAAACTGATTTATATTCAAAATTACGACAAGTAGAAGTCAGCCTGGCTATTGTATAGTCATCTTTGGCCACAGATGCCGGTCCATAGGATTCCATCCTTAAATAATCTATTTTGCCGTTACTCATACTAAATTGACCGTTAAAATTACCAGAATTAGTACTGGTTTTAAATGACCCGGAAAAATCAGCGCGATTTGTAATATTTAACTCAATAGATTGTTCGCCACTGTAACTATGAGCAAAGCATTGCAAGTGGGAAAAAGAAAGCAAAGCGGAACCGTCATTGTTAATTCTAAAATCGCTGAATTGAAGGCGAGCGCGACAAGTATCTTTAAATGCAAACCTGGCTACCTCACAAAACTCAAAGTTAGTTTTTTCCGGATGATTGATATTAAAAGCAAATTGAACATCATACTTACCTGTACTGTAAGATTTTTGACCAGAATCTTGAAACTCTTTTACAAAATCTACTTCAACTTGCAGTTTAGATCTCACAACCTGATTGAGAGATTCTGGATTAGTCCACGACCAACCTTTGGGATTTTTGTAAAATTTCACTAAAGCAATAATGATGCCTGCGGTGTGATAACGCATACTTTCATTCTATAAGATATAGGGCAAAAAGTCAAGTTTTTATCTATTTAAGAGTCTTTTTTTGTAATTCTATACCCATTTCAACCGCACCCCAAACCGGTGGTTTTTCCGGAACAATGATGTTGCATTTTGGATAAAGGGCGGTGAGGCGCGCGCGCAGGCGCGTCTCCACAGCGGGGAGTAAAGCAATCGAGCCAGCCAAAACCAAATCCCAATTTTTTCCATCCTCAAAAAGCGCGCGCGCCACCGCACTCACCAAACCCTCCAACTCTCCCACCACTTCATTGAGCAAACCAAAACAAAATTGATTATCTTCTGTCAATCCTTCGATCCAAAACTTAGTCAAACTTGCAATCTCGGCTTTATTCATGGGTGGATTATAAACTCTTCTTTTTAACTCGGCTAAATTTTCAACTTTCAAATGAGAAAAAACTTTATCTACCAACTCATCTTTAGGACAACGACCGTCCAAACCACGCACTACGTGTTGTAAAAGTCGCAAGCCAATCCAGTAGCCGGAACCTTCATCCGCCAGCAAATAATCCAAACCACCGGCTATGTGAGTTTTATCATTCAATTTCCCCAAACAAATAGAACCCGTGCCGGCAATTAAAATGGCGCACTCAGTTGCAGTGGTGCCATTATACAAAGCGATTTGCGCATCATTCATTAACTCAAATTGAATAATTTTCCACTTTTTCAAAATTGGTTTAACCATTTTATGAAAATCATCAATATCAGCCTTCGTGTCCAATCCCGCTGAGCCCATCACCACCACTTCAGGTATTTTCTGCAATCGTCCAATTTTTTCTATCAATGCTTGAAAATTATTCTTAGCTTCTTGCCATCCCACAGCCGCAGGATTGGTTGGACCAACTATCACTTCAGTCAACTTTTCACCATCTAAAGTAGCCAAGACCGCATGTGTTTTTGTTCCACCTCCATCAATACCCAAAACCGTTTTTTCACTCAAATTTTTAATCGGAAATAATTGTTGAAGAAGTGACATTAATTCACCCTAACTATAACTGATGAAGAACCGCGGCCTGCATACTTACCTGATTGTCCAGCTTTTCTTTTATTTTGGCGAACATAATCACGGTTTCTATATAAACTGCATGACTCCATACCAAAGGTGTGGCGGAAAGAGATTCTTGTGACAATGGGTCAATTTGCTCGGGTAAAATTCCGGAAAGATATCTGAATTTATATGTCCACTCAAGAATTTCTTGAGCGTATTTTAATGATTGTAAATTAGCATCGGGAGCAGATAGTCGCCGTTGGACTTCCCACAAAGTAGTGATGATCCAAGGGTTACTTAACTCGCCTCTTCTGAAGTAAGCATCACGTTCATAACGAATATATCCACCCACGTTGCTGGGGTTGTGCAATCTGAGCTCAATGGCACGCAATGTCTTTTGCATGAGTGGATGATTCTGTGGAAATACATCAAAATACCAAAGACCGAAAAAGGAACTACTGTCCACCGTTTCATCCTGTATCAATTTGCCATTTTCCATTTGAACATGCCGAACGAATGAGTTTAATTTATCGCTAAATAAATGCTTAGTGATAGCCTCCTTAATTTCTTTAGCGGCTCGTTTGTATTGACGCATGTGATTGCGTTTAGCAAGAAGCTCGCTAAATTTGGCTGCCGCCATTAAACCGGCGTAAACAGAAGCGCAAGTATAGGTTGAAACACCCATTTTTTCTTCCCAAAGATCATAGGATGGCAAAGGCAATTTAGTTTCTTCATCACGATACTCAACTAAAAATTTCGCAATTTTTTCCACCAAAGGTTTGTACAGTTCTTCAACAAATTCCAAGTCATTGGATTTTTCATAATACTGCCACAATGCCCAAATCACACTGGCACTTTCATCTTCCTGAATTGGCAACTGCAGTTTTCTTTCCTTCAGCCATTCTTTCTGGGCGGTAGTTGAATGCCAGGTGGAACCCAAGCTTTCATCCGGCCTGTAGCGATGATGCATGTAACCGTCCGGGTGCAAAACGTTTAAACAAAAACGAAAATAGGGTTTTACCACTTCATGATATCCGGCTTTCACCATGGAGTTGATGATAAAACCGGCATCTCTGGGCCACATGTAGGCATAATCATCTTTTCCATACTCAATCATCTCACTATCCGCCGAAGCT
Source organism: uncultured Pseudomonadales bacterium (assembly GCA_964614795.1). Lineage (GTDB taxonomy): Bacteria > Patescibacteriota > Microgenomatia > UBA1400 > PJMF01 > CAZTME01. Next base: position 19,134 of record CAZTME010000006.1, read on the forward strand.
ATAATTCCGCCTCGATTATCCATGTGACAACGCAAAATAAAGAGGGAAGTATCATAAAGTTTTTGCAAGTGTTCCGGCAAGTATTTTGCCGGATTACCTTTGGTATGAAGCCAAGCTGTCCAAAAGTTTTCGGTAGAATGAATCATGGCTTCAGGCTTTTTGTCTAAAACCATTTGATTGAGTGCAAAAGCTTCTTCTAAAGTTTTGGCCGTGGAAATCCAGTAAAAGATTCTGGATTTTTGATTGGACTCCACTTGCACGCAACTACGAATCACCGAATCTACCGAACCATGTTCCACCGCATTTTCCCAAAGCTCTCCATCTTCAGCATCTTTATATGAGCCTTCTTTTCCTTCATATTGATAAGCGCCCAGAGTAAATTGGTCAAAACTCACATCATTTTCCGTTTTGGAATTAACCACAAAAATTCTTCTACCTTTATAGTGAACCAAGGTGTGATGAGTGGGATCATAAAAAGCGGTGTTTCTTTTGTTATTTTCGCTGATATGAAAAACTTGATGAAAAAAGACCCTGATTTCTTTAGCCACACCCGAGTGGTTATAAACATCCACTTGTCTTAAAAAAACATTGCTTTCGTTGTAAACAATGTCTTCCATGACCAATGAAATCTGCAAACCCTCGTGTTTGCACACTAAATAGCCCACCATGGTTTCCGGTTTGTAGCCAATGGTAATTTTCCAATGACCGTCATTTAGCCAAGAAAAACTGCCGTTCACCCAAACACCAATGCGATGTTTTTCTCCCACCACATGATTTTCCAGACCAACATAAGGGAAATAAAAATCACGCACGAAACCATGATCATCAAGTGAAACTAGTATTTGGCCATTGCCAAGAGTTAATGCTCTAGCCATAGGGGCAGGAATGTCGTTTTCTACAAAAAGATTTTATCGCTGAAGGGCGACAATTTCTTTACTTACTCAGTATGCGCAACTCTGTAACAAATGTCAATTGTCGGGTGTTTTTCAAGGCAAGTAAAAAATTAGGTTAAGCTGGGCGAAAGAAGATAATTGAGCGAGCAGTGCTTGCGCATACGCCACAAACGGTGTTTTAAATCGGCAAGAACTAAACTATAGCGTCTGTAGGCTTCAAAAGGATCTCTGTATGGGCTAAAATAGGCGTGCACATCACCATCGGCCGACCACTTGGTGCACATGTAATAAAAATGATCGCTTGTTTGTAAATGCCTCCAATCATCCAAAAGTTTTTCATCCATTGTTTCAATAATTTCCGATTCCAGAGCGTAAAGTTGTTCAATACAATCTTGTTGAAACGCATTCTCCAACCAAGCGGTTAAATCACGATTAACATCGGCCCAGGAAATTGGCTCCGGCACATCGTATCTTAATTCGGGTGGCGCGATTAAAGATTGAGTTAATTTTTTATTAGATTTTGAAGAGAGCGATTGAGATTTGAACATCAACTCACTGGGCAATTTTGTCGCTAAATCTTCTACGAAGTTGACGATTGTCTGTTTGGTCTTCTGACTTTGAGTGGTTTCTTGATCTTCATTACCTTCATCTTTTTCCGTAGTGTTCGAGAGAGAATTTTGAGTGAATGATTGAGTTTCTAGCTCTTTAATTCTTACTTGAAAAGGAGATGCTTTAATCACTTCGTAAGGCAACACAAATTTGTTATATGACTTACTTAAGAAGAGATGCACAAAATGTTCAAAAAAACCAAAAATACCGGAATCTTCCCATTGATGTTCGCCAAAAGTTTCAAAATCCATAAACAAATTGATTAATTCTTGTTCACCATAAATTTCCACCCACTCCAAATATGTTTGAGCATTTAAAGGATAATGGGACCAATTACGATCGGAAAAACGAAAGGCAATATCGTCGGATAGTTGAGCATGTTTGAGTAAAATTGGTAATTGTTCTTCACCCTTGGAGTAATAAAGTTGGGTTAATTTTCTGCCTTGTAAAATTCGCTCCACTCCTTCAGATAAAATGCCCTTAAATCCTAGTTTGGCCACCTGCGTAGCAATATCATTTGAATAAACCAACTCGGTATTGCGAAATGTGGTTGGCTCATAATTAAACTCTTTTTTGATCAAATCAAGATGTTTTTTCACCTGATTTTTGAACTCATTTTGAGAGTATAAAGAAGCCAAAGAGTGATAATAACTTTCGGCAATAATTTCGGCATTACCCGAATTTATAATAGAGCGCAGTAATGCCATTAATTCCGGCTTAAATTGTTTGGCTTGCTCAATCCAAATACCGGTGATTGAAAATGAAACTTTAAAGCCCTTAACGTCGTAGACCAATTTTTCCAATAATCGAAGCATGGGTAAGTAGCTTTTTTGCGCGACTTTTTGAAAAACTTGAGAATTAATATTTTTTTCAGCGGAAAAATATGAACCGTCCATTCCCAATTCTTCCAAGCTAAAATCTTTCAGTCGAAAAGGTTGGTGAATATGTAAGTACAAGGAAACTTGTGGCATGTTGGAAAACTAATTTAAACCAAAAAGAGCTTTATTGTAAGTTTGACGAAGTTTGTGAGCAGCATTTTCCCAAGTGACCGATTGTAAATCTTGGGTTTGACCGCTAACTACACTTGTACTAAAACCTTGATCTTTAATTAATTGCACAATGGTGGCGCTCATTTTATGTAAATCCCAAAAATCCAAAGCGATGGCATGAGGCAAAACTTCACTGACACCGGCATTTTTGCTAATGATTACCGGCGTATGACGCTGTGCGGCTTCCAGTGCCACCAAACCGAAGGGCTCGGAAAGTGAGGGCATGACAAAAACGTCCGCTCGAGAAAGCAACAAATCTTTTTGTTTATCTCTGACAAAACCACTAAATAAAACGCTGGCAGATAATCTTTGCATTGCGGTAGAGAATAATAATTCATGATACATATCTCCATCACCGGCAACGATAAATAAAGCTTCAGGGGTCATTCTCAAAACTTGAGTAGCCAATGCCAAAAAATAGGGCGCGCCTTTTTGAGCGGTTAATCTACCCATAAACACAACAATTGGTCTTTCTTGGGCAAAATTTACAAAATCGTCATGATGATCATAATCAAGAGGATCTATGCCGTTATGCACGACATCAATTTTATTTGGATTAATGGCATATTTATCGATTAATAGTTTTTTAGTGTATTCACTGACCGCTACCACCCGAGCGGAAGCCTGTAATCCTTCATACTCCGTGTGATGAATGTAGTGACTACCGGTGCCGGAGGGAATTCGATCATGCTCGGTGGAATGAACGTGAGTAATTAAGGGTTTGCCTGTTTTTTTGGCCAAGGCCATACCGGCCGGAAATGACATCCAATCATGAGCGTGAATGACATCATAATTTTTGGATTTTGCCATACCTTGCTTAGAAACAATTTCAGCGTATTTATCCACTTTTGCTTCCAGTTCGGATTGCGGAAGGGCGGAAAGTGCCCTGCTATCCAAAGTTGTGCCTTTTTTGGTTGAATTTTGCAGTTGAATTGAAGCCTCATATAAACCCAATGGACTGACTCCATAAAGGTTGGCTTGATTTTGCGCCGATTCCCAACTGGGATCGGCGCAACTTAAAACTTGCATATGTGAAAGTGAGCCAACATAGGAATGAGGAAGAGTGAAATAAAGTTGTGTATTTTGCTGTGACAGGGCTTTGGTCAATCCTTCACAAGCAACGCCCAAACCCCCACTATTATAGGGAGGATATTCCCATCCAATCATGAATACTTTGTGATTAGAAGTCATAAACTACCAATGAAAAATTCTATTCTTTCAGTGTAGATTATTTATTACACAAAATGCAAGAGGCATAAAAACTAAAATAAAATTCAAACTTCTCGATTTATTTTTAATTTTCTGTTATTGTGGTAGATAGTTCATAAAATCCAATCAAATGCACTCTCAACTCTCAGCAGATTCAATTAATAAAACTCAAGCTTTGGCTCTCAACATTAGAATAAATATTATTAAAATGTTGGGTCAAGCAAAATCCGGTCATCCGGCGGGAGCGTTGGGCATGGCGGATTTTTTTGCCGTTCTTTATTCTGAAGTACTAAATCATCGACCCAAAGAACCACTTTGGCCACATCGTGATCGAGTAATACTATCCAATGGTCATATTTGTCCGGTTTTATACTCAACTTTGGCCTTAAGTGGTTATTTTTCTGAAAAAAAGCTTGACACTCTTCGACAATTAAATTCCCCGCTTCAAGGTCATCCTCACCGCGGTTCTTTGCCTGGTTTAGAAAATACCGGCGGACCACTTGGTCAGGGTTTATCTCAGGCTGTGGGACTGGCCTGGGCACTAAGATTTCAAAATAGTAATTCTCATGTTTATTGTTTTTTAAGCGACGGCGAACACGACGAGGGTCAAACTTGGGAAGCATACCTGGCCGGAGCCAAAGAAAAGTTGAAAAACTTAACGGTAATTATTGATCGCAATCACATTCAAATTGACGGCCAAACTGAACAAGTAATGCCTTTGGATCCATTGATTGATAAATTACACAGTTTCGGTTGGACTTGTTTGGAAATTGACGGTCATGATCACAAATTAATTTATCAAGCTTTGTTGGCCGGCAAAAATGACCTTGAACCCAGCGTGATTGTCGCCAAAACCGCACCCGGCAAAGGAGTTTCTTTTATGGAGAATAAATATGAGTGGCACGGCAAACCTCCTTCAGAAGAAGAAGTGTTGCTGGCACTCAAGGAGTTAAAAAATGAATAGTCCTTTGCAAGCTTCACGAGACGGATTCGGACTGGGACTTCTTCAAGCGGGCCAATTGGATGAAAAAGTTGTGGCGGTTACCGCTGATTTAACTGAATCAACCAGATTGAATTGGTTTGCAACTCAATTTCCGGAAAGATTGTTTCAAGTAGGTGTTGCCGAACAAAATGCTGTTGGAGTAGGGGCGGGGTTAGCTTTGGGGGGATTAAAACCTTTCGTAGCCAGTTATGCCAGTTTTTCA
>CAZTME010000006.1:24199-24507 GCA_964614795.1 uncultured Pseudomonadales bacterium
CTTGGGGAGTAATTCGCACCAGTGTTTGCTACAACCATGCTCCAGTTGTTATCGTAGGTGGACACGCCGGATTGGTTACCGGAGAAGATGGCGCCACTCATCAATCTTTGGAAGATATTGCTATTATGCGAGTTTTGCCAAATATGACGGTCGTAGTTCCTTGTGATGCGGAAGAAGCCAGACAAGCTACTTTGGCTTTGGCGAAGTTAAATCAACCGAGTTATTTAAGATTGTCTAAACTTCCTGTTGCGCAAATTCATACTCAAGAAATGCCTTTTATCATTGGTGAATCCATTCAACTGAGAGAT
>CAZTME010000007.1:0-24479 GCA_964614795.1 uncultured Pseudomonadales bacterium
CCAACAGCAACCACTACTTCAACCGCTACGCAAAGAGCTAACCCAACCGCCACTACAACTGCTAGTCAAAGAGGACCAGAACTGCCAACCCCAACCGCAACAGCACAAATAACCTCAACCGCTGGGATTACCGCTACTGCTACAAGCATTGAGCTGCAAACTCCTACAGAAACACCAGAAAATGAAGCAAAAAAAACAGTAGAAATCACAGGCGACACAGTGAACATTAGAAGTGGTCCGGGCACTGGCAATAGTGTCATCGGCAGTGCGAAAGCAGGTGAGACTTATGAATTTATCGAATCAAATGCAGGCTGGTATCAAATAAAATTGAAGGATGATAAAGATGATAAAACTGGCTGGGTATCTGCTCAATTTTCGAAAATAATCGAACCCGAACCAGAAACCGCACCGCCCCAACAAGAAGTTTCTACAGCAACACCAACTCCTGAACCTGAAAAAATAGCGACCGGGGGAGTGATAACCGGAACGGAAACGACAAGTGACCAACCTGTTTCATTGTCTGCATCAGAAACAATTCAAACAAACGGAAAATTGAGGTTTTTTGAAGGCTTTCCATATTATCAGGAAGTAGAAGCGCAAATTGTTACGCCAAAAAATGGCAAGTTTCTTTCTTTGCATCAAACACCAGGAGGAAATATTCTTTCAGAATATTCAAAATTAGAATTTGCAATAAATACTGGCAAAGAGAAGGATGGTTTTCTACAAGTGAAAATTCAAGTTTTAAATACAGACGGTACATTTAAAGATCATTACGCATGGATAGAACCTACCGAAGTAAATTTGATTAATGAAACTCTTGAGCTTGCAAACTACAAACCACTCAATCTTGAACTAGGTGTATTAGCTTCAAACGATTCACTTTTACAAAGCTATGATGATCAAATTCCAATTGACAAACTTGAAGAAGCATACGATCAACATGCCACAAATCTAATTATTGAACTATTCACTACTTTGAAACCAAAAGGAGAAAAATTTAATTCTATTGATTGGACAAACTCTGATCAGATTCGTTTATTATTAACAAAAATTGATGAATTAATAATTACTATTCCTCTTCCAGTCAGATATGCTTATGATGAAAGCGGAGAGCCTATTTCAAACTGGGGATTAAGTAAAGTTGATAAACAAGTGGAAGTTGACCTAAAAAAAGGGATTTCATTTTTTATAGCAGATAAAGCTGTATGGGATAAATGGAAAAATAATCCAGTATTGGCTTTGTCTTCTGAAGATGAAAACGTAAGAAAATTTGCTGAAGTTTGTGAAGGATTAACACCAGAAATGTTTATATTAGATGGTTCAACTCCAAGTGAGTTTTCAACCGATTCTGGTTCAGGAGGAATAGTAATTGTCAAAAATGGTCAACTGACTGCAATATCATTTAAAGAGTCTAGCACTTGGCATAAAGACAGATTGCAAAAAGGGCAACAACCTGCGTTGCTATTGTTTGAATTAAATGATGAATTTGCAAGACTAATTAAAACTGGTGAAGGAATGCGAGACGGAGATTTGAGCGCACAATCAATGACAATGTTATTAGCTGATGGCTTTAACTCTCAAATTTTGAGATTACTTTCTCCTTTGGGAGTTAAGAAATAAATTCTTTCACTCAGTATAATTTTTTCATAAATAGAAGTTATTTTTCTTGTTGTTTACTTTAGCTGCAAATTATATTTGCGCAAACGGTTTATTAAATGCTATGATTAAATTAAATGTCGATAATAAAAAAATCAATATTTAATCAATCAATACCAATAAACATTTTTTTTCTTGTTGTTATCTGCTTCATGTTATTAATCGGTATAATTTTTGTTATTAGTATTCTTAATGAAAAAAAAATCTTCCAAGCAGGTAAAAAAATAGAATCTGTTGAAACTTTTTCAATATTTGGACAGATTATGGGCAGAAGCATTGACATTAATAATCGCGAAGATTTCAGGTTAATCCTTGATAATTTAGGTGTATTTAAACCACATAATATTACTTTACTTGACGATAAATATTCATCTGGATATTCTATTTCACACCTTGAAATTGAGTTTACTGATAAACCACAAAATCATGTTTTGTTTGCTTCCTCAAAATCAAATGAAGCTAGGTCTTCAGTAAGCACTAGAATTCAAAATGAAAAGCTACATATTAAGATTTTCATTAATCCAGATCAGGAAAATGTTGAAAAAGGATTGTCACTTGCTAGATTATCATTATTTCAAACCCTGTTTTTATTAACAAATGACAGCAAAATACCTGGCAATATTGAAAAAGCGAGTGTTTACTCCTTAAATATGAATACTCAACAAACCGAAATGCAAGCACACAACAGAATTCTTATTGAAAAATAAAAGATGAAAAATAAACATTTCTCTCTCTTATTTTTTTTATCATTTTTTACTATTGCTCAATTTATAGTGAATGTAAATATTGCAAGAGCACAAAACTGTGTGACGAGTGGCACTTGCTATAAAAGTGGTACTAGCACAACCTGTTCTAAAAGTGGTGAAGATTGTAGTGGTCCGGCCGACTGCGCTTCAGATGAAACATGTAAACCAAGTCCGTGGTGTAACACTGCAGACAAAAAGGATCCGGTTTGTACGTTAAGCGGCAATAGTTGCTCAGGAGGATGTCCTGCTGGTTATTGTGCTTATGGTGGTTGCGGATATGTTCCCCCTCCCACGCCCAGGCCGCCAGATCCACCAGAAGATCAGCCAGACATAGTTGATACTCCAGCGTGCACCTGCTCGTCTGGTTGGGTCTGTTGCCCAGGTACTACCAGCAATTGTGTTCCAGCAGGCAATGAGCAAAATTGTGTGCCAGGAAATAGCACTTGTCAACCGTTTTGGCATGATAAGTGGACTTCAATATCAGTTAGATTTGCTCTTCAGCAAGGTGATGGATCATTAAAATATATTAAACCGCCACATGAAAGAGCGCCCATTCAATTTTCAGTAAAAAGTACTAGCTCATCTTTTAGTGTGATAGACATAAATAATTATGGAGCAGAAACTGGTTTTACACTCATGGATAATCAAGATCCAATAAAAAGATGGGTGCCACTCGTATTTCAATCTCACAAAAACAATGACTTTCCTAAATGGTTCGATTGGAATCGGAATACGATTGTTGATGATTTTTTCGTTGATCTAATTACTCCAGAATCAGGACAGTGGATTCCGAATGTACGATCAAGCAGTAGTTGCTATGGTGTAGCAACCGTACAAATGCCCGGATCAGTTCAAACTGGGTTGCAATGGGCAATGCATTATTGTGCCAGAGGAAGAAGTAATGCGCCAGACTCAAGAGATCCCACAACTTTGAGTGGAGATTGTCAGATAAAAGAATCTGATTGCAATGAAGATCCAGAGAATTGTCGAAGATATTGCTTGAATGATGTTGACGGTTGTTTTGGTAGTTATTGGGGAGGAGTGGGTTATCCAAATGCTGGTGAAACAAGACTAGGGTTTCATTCAGAATTAAAAAGAATAATCGAAAACTTTAGAAGAAGTGGTCTCAAAGACGATTATGATAATACATTTACCGGGATGGCGGTAATTTCTAATGGTAAAGGAAGATACGCAATGGACAGCTTCCTTATTTACAATCCTCCCTCTGGTTATTCATGTGGTTATATTGAACCAAAAAGGAAAGAAGACTCATCTGGAAATCTAAAAATTCCCAACATACCAATTCTTACAGATGAAGAAAAGATCGAACGAGGATTTAATACAGACAATTGTGTAATTAGATTAACAGGTGACCAAATTGGTGGCTATTTTCCTATGACTGTAATCATGACTAAAGGTTATTTTAATCAATGTGGCGTGAGCGTGGATGGCTCCAGCCAAGTAACCATCAATACTAATTCTGTAACCGGCAGTGACAATCCATTGGCAATGGTAGACATGTATGCCATTTCCAACGAAGATAGATTGGCAGAAGCTAATCAAAACGGAGCCGCTCAGTTGATATTTATTGAAAAAAATGGCTTATACGTCACACCACCTGCTGCTTTTACCGGACAAGCACTTAATCAATTTACAAAACTACCCAATGTCAATGCTTGGCAATACAATGCCTTCATTCAAAGCACCGATGGAGTCATGAGCACTCTGCCAAGCAATCTTGTGCCAAAATTTAGCTTTAAACAATCAAATTGGAATCTCATAAATTCCAGCAATCCCCCCAGACATTTCCCAGAGGGCACATATCATGCTTTTTGTCGCATGCCTTTTGGAGAATTAAAATGTACCGGCAATCCCAGATGCACTGTTAATGGGGGAACAGTAGATTGTGGCAATGTTAGCTCCTGCGCACCGCCTAGCGGAAAATTCATAGAAGAAATCGCCATCAAGAATAATAGAGTTAAATACAGACATCTTCCCATTTCCGACAGCGGTAATAACATTGGTCAAATCACAACTTATCCCGAATGGAAAGATGGTCCGTTTTCGATTTCTCAAATGAGTGATATATTGAAACACTTTGGTAAAGATGGGATTGTCAAAACTTTAGCCGTTTATACCGCTCCAAACACAAGAGATAACAAGAAAAACACTTTTGTGATGATGTGGGTGGAATATCCAGAAGGAATATCAGATGTCGCCAGTAATGGAAAATTTGCCATGAAAATATTTATCATTAACAACAAGAATGGCTATCCAGAGTGGCAAGAATTACATACTTTGGGAAGTTACAGCACATATTTTTTATATACTAATGCCTACAACTTCCCCCCTCATTGGCAAGTCACGGCTCATTCCATGATGTACAACCCATTAACCAACAAATTAAGAGAGTCCATTTGGTTGCGAGAGCTTCCAGCCACACCCGATGAAACCAGAGAATATTGGCAAAATCCCGAATTGAAGATTAAAGGATATTGGCGGGATTTGAATCTGAACACAGACGGCTCGCCGGAATTTTACACCGCAAACGGAACGGCGGCATGGAATGGTCCAATTTTTGGCAATAACTCTGCCTTGAGCGGTGATCCATCCAAACCCATCACTAATCACGGCATTGCCATAGCACCTTTATCCAATGGTTGGCGCACGATTAGACAGGGGTGGGGGAGACTCACGAACAGCAACGCGCCAGCTCAATACTTAAGACACGCCATAAATTATCAAAATCCGGATATGGGGGCTTTTCCTAACAATGATCCCAACAGTTATAGTTATTTAACTTATGGGCCTTGGCAAAATCCAGGAGGAGGCGTCCTCAATGAAAACACAGGTTTTGAAGATAGAATTTTTGGCGATGGCGCTCAACTGGATGCGTACGAAATGCACTACATTGAAAGCAACTTGAAAGACAGCGTTCGCCTGGATGTGCAATGTATTGCCAATTGTGATGTTTGCTCCAATGGCACGGAACCTAATGGTTGCGGTGGAACATGCGCAGTAGGAGCATTGACCGGACTAAGCAATCCAAATAACTTGAGCTTTAATTCACAAATTAGCTCGAGCAATGAACTTGAACTGAATTGGACAAAATCGCCAAAAGCGGAAGGCTATCAACTCGTTGCGTACCCAGTTACATCATCAGAAAGCCAAAGCACTGATATAAACATAATTAAAACAGAAATTTCAAGTAAAGTAAACAATAATCAAGCTTACATTATTGATATTAACAACAATGAGATTACACAATATTTATTGCCGCTTGATGATCCAAAATTTAAAGGCATCTCTCCAAAACTAAGAATTGCTATTCGCGCTTATAATGCTTGCTCTCCTCTTAACGGTGGCGCTCTGGATTGGCAAATTTTTAGTGGTGCAGGGACTCCTGGCGGATCGCAATTTGTCGTGCCATTAACCGCTTCTCTGAAATTCACAATTCAAGAACTAACAGAAAATACTCCTGAGAGTAATTATTGCTCACCCGCAAATGCCAACATCAAAGATGCATTGATTTTAGATAATCAATTAAAAGTCAAAGGAGGCAACCATACTCCATTTTCATTGGTGAACACCAATCCTTTTGTAAGATATCCTCAAAATAATCAACCAGAAGTGATTTTTAACCCCAACACTCCAATTAATAAAATAGCCGAGCACACATTATCATCATTTTGGCATGCACCCAATGTGTGGTTTAACAACTCAACTTCTCCTTCACCGTTTTATTCTCTATCAATTTCTCAAACCGACTTAAATAATAATGACTTAATGTTGGCTTGCCCATCTGATCTCACCGGTCTTAACGCTACTGCTTTAACTTCACCCATACCAATTTATCTTCGCAGAGCTTACAAACCATGGTTTCAAGTTAGAGGTGGCAATTTATTAGCAGTGGCAAGTACGGGAAATAGTAATATTACTTCCAACATTCCTTTAAGTTGTGCGTCCAATGCAAATTGCAATGTTAACTTGATCACAAAAGCAGTTGGCAGTAGCAACAATTATTCTGCAGGATTGGCTTTAGCTTCCGGTGCAATTACAATTAACAGGCCGGGTCAGGTTCACGCAAGATATTCCGAAAATAGCAATGCCAGAGGCGCCGGTGTTTTTTCTTCCCCAGAAGCTAAAACCAAGCTTTTTGCTGAAAACAACATTGCAAAAATTCAGCAAAAAATAGATAAAGCTCTGGAGCAAAATAATGTATCCGCAAAAAGTATTGGCACTGCCGGAATTTCTTCATTTACAGAACTAATTGACATTGTGGGTGAAGATATCACCAATAAAATTTTAATTGATGCTGAAGAATACATAATTGCCAAAAAAACAAGGGGGTCATTAACTCTCAACGCCCCTACGGGAGGTTTTGTCGTGAATAAAAATTACATCTTAATTGTTGAAGGAAATATCACAGTAGAAAGTAGCAACAATCCGGCGGAAGTAACTCCGCCAACTCCAGATCCCACCCCCATAATTACCCCAACTCCAGAGCCTACCCCGGCAGGTGGGGGAAGTCCCATAGATAATCCGGGAACCGGTGGTAATCCCCCCACGTCTCAATTATGGCAAAGATTTATTACCAAAATCTTTGCCAGTTCTCCGCTTCCAAACATGCAAACTGCCATACAAACACCTGCTTCAACTGGATCTTTGCTCATCATTGCCACCGGCAATATTACTTTTTCCGGCAACATCGGCACAGAACCCGCTTCACTAAATTATGCGCCTCAAGATAGAGTATCTGCAGCGGGAATATTTATTGCTGGAAACAAAATAATAATTAATGGTCGTGGCGATGACAGTCAAGCTGATTTGCAATTTGTGGGCAAGGGTAGTTTCATTGGTCTGGGAGGCGTAGATCTCAACCGATCTTTTAATGGCTCAGATACAGGCCTGCCCGCAGATCCGGATTTGCGATCCCTTCACAATACCTATCCTACCGAAATTTTCATTCATGATGCTAACATGGTAAATAAGCTCCCACTTTTTATAAAAGAAGCGCAAATAAAGTATCAGGAAAGGTAGACTTTTCACATTTACCAATTGACGATGGTAGCGCTCATGCTTTAAGATGAAATAAGCATGAAAGCCGATGGCCAACCCAGACCAAAAACACCATTTTTTCAAAACCACCCTCACCTCAAGAGAATTATCGTAGGTTTAAGTTTGGCGGTTGTTTTACTGGTGGGTCTCTTAGTTGGTTATCTTCAGTACACTCAAAACCAAGAAGTTGCTCAACAAAATCAAGATCCTACCATCATTTCTACTCTCACACCGGGAAAAGGTAATCTGGTTGGCAAAATTTTAGGACTGCAAAATGGACAATTATTCGCTATTGATCCTAATAATGGCAAGGCAAATCAGGTCGCTGTGCCGGAAACAAACCACATCGTCGCTGTTACTGTCAATCCTAATAACTCAAAATTGTTACTCATCAATCGCACTTTAAATGAAATAAGCGAGCCCAGCTACAAATTACAGTATTTGGATTTAATGTCCGGCAAAATTCAAACCATCTCTTCTTCTCAAGCATCGGAATCCGCAAAAATTAGCATTTTTTCTGAGGATGCTTTTATTCCCTCCGCCTATTGGGTAAATGACGATGTTTTTCATTACAGCACCTACTTGCCGGCAGTGCCACCTAAAGTTAGCCAGGAAATGACTGAAATAGATCCGGAAACCAATCCTTTTACGCCAGCGAAAGTTGTTTTTTATTCCTACGACACAAAAACAAATAAATCGGTAGATTTATTGACTATTGGCGTAAGAAATGAATTATTGACTTCTCATCCGCCTCTTCCTTTAGCCAGTTCTTCAAGATTTCATGCCTATTTAAACTCGAATAATCAAATTGAAGTCTTTCCCAAGGCCGGTCAAGATAATCTTCAACTTTCACTGTTGTCTCCAGAAAATGATTCTGTGATTAAAGTATTTCAAGCGCAACCCACAGGCCACACAATTTCCAAAAATAATGCCGTAATCTGGACAGAAGCCGATCAATTAAAGTGGCTTAAGGCAGAAGAAGGTGATGTACAATCAAAAAAACTGTTAAATATCCCTTCATCAATGATTGCAAGTTCAAATGGTGAATATCTTGCTTTGATAAAAATGATAAATGCCGGATTATCTATAGATGTTTTGGCGGGAGAAGAGAAAAATCAAAAATACTCAAGCACAATTGCAAGCCCTCTAGCTATGGTTCTTGAACCACAAGCATCTTCAAGTAGTGTTACAGAGAATAATACAGAAGCAATTTCCAGTAGCACCAGAGGCATAGTCTTATCTAACGATGGTAAATTAGCATCTTTGAGTAGTAAAGAATTCAGAGATGAAAAGATGGATGCCTATGTTCAAGAGGTAATATTTATTCATTCTGCAGATGACTCCGGCACCAACATTAAAGAAGTGATCATTCCCAACTCATTGAAGAATATGCACCTTGTTGGTTGGTTGTAAATTTATTGAAAAAATTTATGATGAAAAGTATCGGAATAACATCAAAATTATCCAAACTAAATCTTGTCGGTTTTGCGGTTGCGCTATTCATTATTTCGATCACAACAACTTTTTCAGTTTCTTTTATTCGCGCACAAACCGAAACAGAAACCATTTTAAGTGAAAATAGCACCCAATCGGCGATTGGTGTCACTCAAATAAATGCTTCCTCTCCCTCTGCCAATCTTAAAAAATCTTCAAGCGCCACTCCTTCCGCCACTCGAAACTCGCAAACTCCCACACTTAGAACCACAACTGTCGAAGAACCACTGGTGTTTTTTGATGAAAACAACCAAGCCAGAGTTCAAGTTAAGTTACCAAGCAATCAAACAGCAAAAGATTTTGCCGTTCAACTTCATGATCATGGATTAGCCAGTCAAGTTCGATTGGCAACTACTCAAGGATCAATCATTGGTGATGATGAAGATGGTGTGGTTGTACCCACTCGGGCAAATTTAGCTTGCTCAGATTTTAGCGATGTTGTTTCCATACTTAACTCTCATCCCCATGATAACACCGAATGTTTTGGCAAACTGCAAATTTCTTTCCCTTCCAATGTGAGTGATTTTGAGTTAATCTTTGCGTGCAACTCACATGAAAGTTGCAAATCATCACTGGCTCATCTTCACGTTGGCGTAGTAGAGTACTTAGCACAATAGTTAATGAAAATGTTTAATTTAAAACTACCCTTAGCTCGAATTATTTTCATTTTTTTGCTCGGTTTAGCTTTGTTTTGGGCGCCAAATGTATATGCCGCGGATGATAATTGCAGTGATGATTTCGATTGTAAAAAAGACAGTGATTGTGGTGGTGATGATGTATGTTCAACTTGGGAGATATGTAAATCAGACTCTTGCGGAGGATGCGAAGGAGGAAGGGTTAAAGGTAGTACTTGCACAAGACCACCAGCTCCGCCCCCATGCAAAATATCATGGTTATATGTAAGTGGAGTTAAACAAGAAAGTTGTGAACCTCCGTCTGGAGCTAATATTTGCTCTGGTTACGGCACTTTGCGTGAGAAAAGAACCTGCAATGCCCCAGATGTAATTACACCCAACAGCCCCAAGTGTCCTTATCCCGTCACTCTTCCGCCGGAACCTAAATTAAGTTTAAATGGCTATACTTGCATAAATCAAAACTCTCTTAAGCAAGGAGACAATATAGTTAAAGTCAATTGGCAACAACCGGAAAATCCTGTTCCGTTCCCACCGGCCAATGGTTTGGCTACTTGGTATTTGCACTCCTCTCCGGGAAATTACTGGAGGAAGGATCTTTCGGCACAAGAAGCAACAAATAGAGAATCATTTTTTGATAATGGCTTACAAGCCATCCTTGATCCAAATCCTCCAAGCAATATCTTTCAAATTTTCCCCACCACTTTTGACTTTTATGGTATTGGCGCCTATGTGGCCAATGCCTGCGGAATAAGTCCGGCCGGTACATTAACAAGTATTCCTGAATGTATCCCGCTTGGCGGTTACTCCACAATAAAGTGTGTGCCAGAATACAGAAAAGATAATAATTTTGCCTACACTGTGGAAATGAAAATAACAGATAACGATAGTAACAGAACTAGTGCTCTAACAATCATTATTTCAGTTGATTCAAAATTAGAAGCAAGATTGAGGCCGTTTCTAGGAGATCCCAAATGGAGGCCAGATCCATCAAAACCTCAAACATGGGTTGCCTATGAATTGTTGTGGACAAATCAATTTCAACGAAGTGGCGATAACGTTTCCAAAACTTTATATCTTTATAGTGATAAAAAATCCGTTGATGAAGCTGATAGAGAAATTAAGGTTTGTGGAAATGATGCCGGAAGCAACAAATGCATTCCATTTTCAGAACTAATTGCTCATATAAATAGAAAGCCTGCCATTGTTGGAAATAACCGAGATGGGACAAGTACTCCGTTTGCAGATAATCATAAAAAGACCATCTGGCTTAACCTAGAAGCCAGAGATTCTCAAAGCCCAAGCACCATCACAAAACTCTGTGTTAATGGTAAAACGGGTGGCGAATGTCAAATTATAGAATTAAATGCAGATTACTGTTCTACTTGTCAACTGTGTGGAGCTAGTTGTGGCACCGGATCCACTCCATCAGGAGTTTGCGCAAGTGCAGATTCTAATTTCACTTGTAATACCACAAGTAATTCTTGCAGACTAGCAAGCAATTCAAGTGATGCTACCTGCGGAATTAACTGTGGTCAACCAAGCTTAGAACTAAGATGTGAAAATAACAGCACTTGTAGCAATACCATAGCTTCTGTGGAAAATACCAAGTTTGTTTTCAACCTTAATTTTATTCCTCAATACTTAAGATTTATTCCAGGATCGTCGTACAAACTCAAGTTGGGAGCAGGTTGGGGGAGTACAAGTTTTGATAGCAACGAAGCTCTTAAAGATGGTTTAAGACAAGCCATAGGCATTGAGCCATATTGGATTGCTAAAGACGGAGCTGGTAATATAGCCAGGCCAAGTAAGTATGTGTACATGCTCAATGATTCCACATCAATCTATGGTCTTTCTCATCAACAATTTGAGTTTTATGGTGATCTTAAATTAAAGGGAGCCGGGGGTATTTCTGCTCCTAATAATATAGCTCAGGTTGCGTCCTGGCTGGAAACAAATAATGTCACAGAAAAATTCGGCATTACAGCGGAAGCTTACGTGCCTTTTGCAAATTCACCTGGCACACCAGCAGCTGCCTTCTTTGACAATGTGATTAGCACAGGTATGTACTTAAATTTGCCGAATGATCCAAATTCTCTCGATGGCACAATTTGTGAGCCTTGCACAAAAACGCCAATTTGCACCACTATTCAACCAATTGCACCCAAAATTCCTCAACAAGAAATTTTAATCAAACAAACAACCGAAGGAGTATTTGATCAAATCACTCTTAAATGGGTGCAGGAAGACGATCCCAATACTGCGCAATTTAGAATTAATGTTCCCAATACTTCAATCAATGTGATCAAAAACAAAAGTCAGTTTAGTCCAACCGGTTCGGGAACGATAGAGTATAGTTACACATTAACAGAGCAAGAATCAGAGATTTTAGCCAAGTATCTGCTTGATAGACCAGGCTTTGATTCCAAAGACAACCGACTAAAATTTGAGGTGATTGCCATCTCGGGTTGTGCGACTACACCAGCGCTACAGGAAATCAAGGCCACTGAGTGTCGTGAATCAACTTGCAATCCTTGCGGTGGATCAAATTGTTTGGATCCCTCATTGCCGCCCACCAGGGTGACATATCAAATTAAGGTGAGTGTCTTTAATTTGGCTAACCCTAATGAATGCAACACAGCACCAATTACTACCACTAAATTTGCTAGAAAAGATAGCAGTACTAATTATAAAGATTTGAATACCGTGCCAAAAGATATTATTTTTGATCAAGATTTAGAAATAACTGGCAGGCCAAGAAAAGTAGAAAATATTACTAATCTACCAAGTGGATACTCCTGCGCAATAAAAAATAATTCATGTGAATCACGTGGAACTTCAGTAGATGGTAATTCGGCATGTGCAAACATAGCCTCTCCAAATTGGAACTTCCACTATAAATTTTACGTAACAAATTCTACCGCTGTGTCAGTTTCAGAAACACAGTGGTGGCAAGTAGAGGGAGGAAGAGTCTTTGGTAGTATATTAGATTCCGTAGTTCCTGATAATTTCCAATGTGAGATTGGCCATTTATTTTGTCGACCGTTTCTTACCAGATCTTTTATTGGAAACCCTCAATCACTAATGAGCGGTTTCGCATTGATGAGTAGTATAGGTAACAACTTAAAAGAAGTCAAAATTACCGATCGAGATGATGGGGAAAAAGCGATAAGTGTTGGAAGAGCATCCTTATTAAGTAATGCCACCAGTCATTCGGGTAAATCTGAAGGAAGTAATAATATTTTAAATCAATATTTGGGAAAAATTGAAAATCCAGATTCAACTCTTGTCGGAACTTTCTCAAGTTCTAATGTTCCATCTCCAGCAAATTCAGAAATAATTTATTTACGAACTGGTGATTTAGAAATTGATTTAAGCGCCGATATTGAAGTAAAAGAGAATAAAAAAGTCATCATTCTAGTCAAGGATGGTAATGTCACCATCACAGGTGACGGGAAGATTAAAGTTGATGATGATTCACTTTTCATGGTCATAGCCGGTTGTAATACTAGCTGCACAGATAAGGGCAATATTACTTTTGCATCTAGTGTGGGAGAAGATGTTTCCGGCTATGTAAATAATCCTGACGGATTTAAGAATTCAACCAAAGACGCTATAGTTCAGGGTATTTATATTGCAGAAAATACTTTAACTGTTGAAAGCGATAGTAGTAACATGGATAAACGCTTCATAGGTGAAGGCAACTTTGTGGGATTAGAAGCTGTTGATTTACAAAGATCTTTTGCAAGCGAATTAAATCCTTTAGATCCTGCCAATACTACCGAATTATTAAAAAGGTACATTCTTTCCAATATTTCCCCCACCGAAATTTTCCGCTTTAATCCCAATTATGCACGTAATTTACCAACAGAATTTGAAGCCTCTACCCTTGAGTATCAAGAAAGGTAGTAACAATAATGTTTGCCTGCCCAACTTCCACCACACAATTTTCCAAACCTGGTGTTGCCAAAAAAATAGGAGGCTTTACTCTAATTGAGTTAGTAGTGAGTGCCGTTTTGGGAGCAATTATTCTCATGAGTGCCGCCACCCTTTTTGGCGCCTACATGAAGGGCAGTTCTTCCACCAATATGCGCAGGCAAGTGAGTCAAGAAGGCACCTTTATTTTAAACACCATGGAAAGAGAGATAAGGAATGCAAAAGGTGCAACAGTAAACTCGGCATGTGATGGCAAATGGAAAATTAATGGTACGTTAACAATTGAAGATGAAAAGGGTATTGATGTAATATTTAAAATATCAGGTACTAATATCACAAGGAATGGCGCACTTTTAAATTCTGGAAACGTTATACTTACCTCTGCTACCCCCCTACGATTTAAATGCACCTCAATTTCCGGTAAACAACAAGTTGATATTGAGTTTACCCTCAAACCTTCCACGGTCTCGGGCGACGAACAGAGCCAAACTTTTAAATCAACCGTTAGTGTTCGTAATACTGGGTTTTAAAAAAATCTAAATTAGGATCTCCCTTAAAGAGTGCTATCAAGAGATCCACGTTCGAATTAGCCCCGTGGATTTCTATAACCCGACTTTTTAGCTGTCTTTTGGTTTTTCTGATCACGACCTGACTTTCGCAATTTTTTAGCTCTTTTGCCCATGATCTTAATTCAAGGCTTTTCAAATGGTTCAAAATATCATAAATTATTACTCTTTTCATTCCAGTTATCCAATATATTTTCCTATCATTTTATCGTCTAAGACCACCTGAACTGCGCTAGTAAGGTCGAATATCGGCATAAAAAGAGCATGATTTGTCTGAATATTTCTCTGAGTATGCTCTAACTCCGGGTGATACTTTTCAATTTCATCCAATTTGATTGCTCAGTACTCTACCAATCCTTTTAACAGCGCTTTTTAACAATACCCTGTACATATAATTCCTTCAAAACCAGATGTCAGATTTTTCTTGCTATAAAACAGATCAAACGCCCAAGAAAAAAGTGTCATTTCGTTTTGTGTTTGCTATAACACAACATGATAAAAAGTATCCGAGTTTTAATCTTTGCTGAAATGTTCTAGCGGTTGAAAAATTTTTGTTTTAGCACAACGTCTCTTTGTTGACCACCCTCTGTCCATGTCACAGTTACTGTTAACTCTCGATTTGGACCAATGCCTAACAATGTGCATTTTCTAGTTAGAGTAATAGAACCAATATTAGTGGTTGCATCACTACCATCATCGTTAACACAACCATTTGCACCGCTACTAGTAAAATTACTCCATGTTTGCGTTGCTTTATTTTTTCGCACAATATCAACACCGTCTTGAGCATAACTAGTGGCGTGCTTGCGCAATTCGACTTCGGAATTATTTTTCACATTCATCGCCAGCAAGGCCGCCAAAGAAGTCACTACCAAACCTACAATTAAAATGGAAATTAAAATCTCAACTAAAGAACTACCAGCCAATTTCTTCATAGTTTCATCCTAGCAGGAAAAAGGCTCTTCACGCAATTGGCAGATGAAAGCATGACCTCACCCTTATCAAACTAAACTCACGATGGAATAAAAAAATAGCCCAATCTTATCAATTTCATTATTCCAAAATTAGTAACTACTCCAAACAACGGATTATATGCACACTTGCATTCCCAAGTGAGCACGCAGTCGGGAGTTATGAGAAGCAGGTAAAAAAATGAATTAAGAAATCGTATTGTTATAGCAATATCAAAACCAAACGTCGGTTTTATCTATCATCATCCTGTTTTGAGTTCTCGATATTACGAGAAAAAAATTTGAGTATGATCGAAAAATTAAAAAAACTAATCTACAACTACACCTGATGAATTAACGACTGGAGAAATCACACCAGAGGGAGAAACTGTGAATTTGTATTCATTGGGAGAGGAGCCGAAAGTGAAAGTGGTTGTGCCAATAAGAGTGCTTGGACTTAGACTAGATTTCACTTCATTGCTCAGTGTTGGAAAAATGAAAGTGCCTGATGGCGGATCAACACCAACAGATTCAAAACTCAAAGTTTTATTTTCGTGATCATCGTCGCAGACAGCCGATAATACAGCTGAAGTTGAATTTACCACAACTTTATATCCCTTTAAGCCACCAGCACAACTACTCGGTTTTTCTTGAGCTCTAGCTTTAACTTGAGCACTGCGAAACAATTGTTGCGTGTTTCTGGCCACCACCAAACTTTTTTGATTATCTTGAAACTGGCCAAAAGCCACAATGCCCCCACCCATAACCAAAAGAGAAATTGCCGCCGTGACCAACAACTCCACTAGAGTAAAAGCCGGCCTAATCCCATTTTGCCTGGTTATAAATCCATTCCTCATAAACATGATTTCATCATAGCAGAAATACAACCTTAGAGACAAGAACACAAAGTAAAAAATTTTATCTGTTTAATAGAGTTCTCAAAGCTGAAATGGAGTTCTCTGCTTACTCAATTTTCCAGACAAGAGTTGGCTATATCAAATCTGCCACTAGGTTTTTAACTTGATGTGGAATTACTAAACAATAAGAACATGAATTAATTTGATATAGATTTTGAAACATTTTCAGGTCTGTTAAGACTGATAATAACCAAAGCTAATAGAGTGGGCAATTGACATAAAAATGACCAAAAGATGAGCAAATGAATCGTGTTGTTATTGTGCAACAAGTCAATAATTAGCTAAGGATTTTCAACACAGTAAAAAGGACCACCTGTAGTCCAGTTGCATGCTGCATTGCTAGAGTTACCATTACCACCTTCCATGGCCGCACAAGCACAAAATGTAGTACCTGTATTTGCAATATTACCACTGTATTGAGGGTGTCCAGATGTTAATGGATCGGCTGGTGCGGGTCCACTGTAATAGTTCGCCATATTTGTCACTATTTGAGAGAAAAGACCATCATTCCCATAGTTCCCAGTTTGACTTTTTCTCAACACCAACGCTTGGCGGACCATTTCCATATCACTTTTCCTTTTGGCATTCCTGGCGCTTTTTGAGGCCTCAGTATAAACCGCCGTCCCCAAGGCCGCTAAAATTGCAATAATGGTGATACTCACCAAAAGTTCCACCAAAGTAAAACCGCGCAGTTTTTTGCCGGTAGTGAGCAGAGTAGGGGAGAATAATTTTTTCATAGCTTCCTTGTTTAATGCATCATACAACATATTTGATCTATCTCACAATTACTTTCATTTGTGCAATAGGAGACAAGACGCTGGTTGCTCCCAAAGCGTTAGTCACGGTCACTCCCAGTATGTACTCGCAACTTTCGGTTGCGCAGTTATAGGTGTGAGAAAAACTACCCTCCAATCCTTGACCTGTTTGTGATTGACCATCTCCAAAACTGACAGTTGCCACCCAAGGACCTTGTTTGCCGGCATCCTCCGCCACATAGGCAACTTCCAAGGTTGCGCCTTTATTCAACCTCACCTCTCTGGCACTCCACTCGGAGAAGGGATTTGTTTCTAAAGAAAGTAAAACCGGACGACTCAAGCATTTTTCATAACAACGCCCATCGCAAGCAGGCAAACCTTCAATAGCAGTGCCTGTGCCAACTTCAGAAAGTGCGTTACAACAAGTAAAACCATATCCCTCACATTGAGAAATCGGACCCAAATCTTTGCTGAGTCTCACCTCACCAACCGGTTTTTCCTCAATTTGCACGCCGTTTTTCATCACTATCGCCACTTCTTTAGGCACCCAACTCACCAAAAAGCGAAATTTTTCCGGCAACAAACCGGGCACATTTTCAAACACAGATAAAATAATTACTTGTTCGGGAATTTCCGGATTGGCAATAAAACCGGCCGGACCTTGTTTTTTACTCATAAATGCCACTAAAGCATGAGGATTGGATAAAACCGGCTCGGTTTGCAAATCCGGACATGAAACTTCAACAAAATAGGCAGTGGGGCTGGAAAAGCGCAACTGTTTAATCGCCGGCAAAGGAGTGACATTGCCTTCTTGATCCTTCACACCACAATCTTGAGTGGACAAATTCCTCAAACTCACAGCCGAAGCTCTAAACTTGGAAATTCCCTGCCAATAAAACCATTCTCTAACTACCAAAAAACCTAAAAAAGCAATAATTAATAAAATGAAACCAAAAGTTAAAAAATTAAAAATTAAGCGCAACATAATTCTAAACATATAGCTCATGGTAACTCAAAAAGGACGTACTCCGCAAGAGTGATTTTATGTGATCATACATTTACGTTTAAGTTTTCTTCTCTAATTAACTCGCTTTCAAAATCTACACTTTCTTTTAGGCCATGTTCTTATGGCGATTCTAATCTAATGTTTCTAGCCGAAGAACTTCAGCCAAAAAAAATTGCATTTGATGAAGACGCGAAAAATGAAGGATTAGACATTCTCCTTAATAAAAGTCAATTTTTCAGCTTAAAAATTGCAAATACCAAGCAAGTAGTTCTTCTCCCCAAATCAAAGTTAAAAATAAACTAATAATCATGAATGGGCCAAAGGGAATTTTTTGACCAAGTTGAGCTTTACCGGCCAGAAGTAAAACCGTGCCCACTATGCCTCCCAAAGCGAAAGCTAGAAAAAACCAAACGGTTGCTCTTGGCCAACCAACCAACAAAATCATAGGCACCGCTAAGTAAACATCACCTAAACCCATAGCTCTGCCTTTAAAACCAACATGCAATAACCAAAAAAAGCTGGCGCCTAATCCGGATGCAATTAACGCAGTAATAAGATCGTCAACTTGCATAATACCGGAAAAAGTTAAAGAAAATCTATAAATGACCGCCAAAAGAGTGAGAATTTGCAAACTCCACACAGAAATTGTCAAAGACAACAAATCTTCCACCAAAATGTAAATACAAATACTGCCAATGAACAACCAAAATAAAGGTTGAATAATCACAAAAGGTTCTTGCGAAAGGTGAAAAAAGAAGAATCCCAAAAACCACCACCATACAAAAAGACTACCAAATAAAAACTCGACCACCAAATGAGCCTTAGCAATTGGCTTTTTACAACAGCGACTCTTACCCTTAAGCATTAAATAGGAAAAAATGGGAATGTTGTCGTACCACGCAATCGTTTTATTACAGTTATCACAGTGAGATCTGCCTTTGACCCAAGACTCACCTTTTTCTTGACGGTAAATGACTACATTTAAAAAACTGCCAATGGACGCTCCCATCATAAACCAAAAAATTGCAGTAAGCAGTGAATAAAAGATTTCCATATATCAACTTAATTGAGTTGTCGCGCAATAAGAACATGACCAAAAAAACCGTGCTGTTATTGCGCGACAAGTCTAATATAACAGAGTCATCTCAAAAAAACATAATAGACTTGAAAATGATCTATAAACTAGAAATTATTCTTTTTTTGCTGGTTGTATGAAAAGTAATAAAGTTAGAAAAGTGGTATTTTTACTTAAACATTTCCAGCATACGTTCAAGTTGTTCCGGATCTAACTCCACCTCAATTTCTCCCGACTGCGTTGCTTGTCTCTCCAATAAATTAATTGTCATATCCACATTACGCTGATAAAGCTTATCATTAGGTGCATAACTTTCGGCCTGAGCAAAATACTTCAACGCCGTTTCAAAATCTTTGGTTCCAAAATACAATACACCAAGTTGGTTGAGAGTCATGGAGTGACTGGGCATAATTTCCAAAACTTTATGTAGTTCTGGAATGGCTAATTCCGGTTTGCCCAAAATAATCAAGTTAATAGCATAATTATATTGCGCTCTGGGATTGTCTGGATATAGTTGCCTGGCTTCATCCCAAAGTGCTAAGGGATGTTGCCAAATAATGTTGCGATTGAAGGTTAAGAAAGCCAAAAAAATTAAAATGAACACCGGCACAATCGCAAAAACTTTTTTTACTTGATATTTTTGCGCTACCAATATTACTGCTCCTGAAACAGCCAAAGTCATGCCAATAATTGGTAAGTACAAACGATGCTCATTAAAGGCGTCGGCAATGGGTAAAAACGAACTTTCCACCAACATAGTAATCAAGTACCAACCCAAACCGAAAACGATGAGCGTTTGGCGTTTTACCCATGCATAAACACTCAAAATCACTAAAATTAAATAAATAAATGCCCCAATTATCACTCTGGCATTAGGCGACTCTATTATTGGTGGATAATGGTCTATGGTTTGATTAATTGGAGCGATTAATAAACCCAAGTAGGCCGGCGTGAGAGCAAATTGAGTGAGGCCGTAAGTATAGGGAGTGAAAACTGCTCTATCAACTCTGGTGGATAGTTGTCGCATGCCATCCGTTTGAAAATGTTGAGAGACTACAAAAATTTCATAAACAACCAATAAAGACAACGCTACAATAGGTAATAAAAGAATAAAAACCGGTTTAAAATTGAGTTTTTTTAACCAGAAGAAAAATGGTGAAAAAAGTAAAACCGCCAAGAAAAGAATAATCGGTAAAACTGCGGTATTTTGTTTGGAATAAAGAGCGAGAAATCCGGTAATAATGATTGATATCACCAACAATAATGAAATTGCGAATTTGCCAATCGATCTAAATAATTTTTTTAATAATCGAAGAAATTTTCTCAAATATTCAAATGGCTGATTACTTGTCACTTTACTTTTTATATTTAGCGCCTGATTATTATTTTTTTCTTTTGCCAAATCTTCATCATTTTTGTTGTGGGGCAGGGTAGGGTAGTTTTTTATTTGCTTGGCAAGCAAGTGTAAAAATAGCACCACTGCTAATAAAAAAAACATGCCGGCCATAGAAGCCATGCGCTGAATGAGGTAAGTCACCGCTTGAGTTTGCACGGGATGCAAAGCAAATACTCCAGCCACAAAAAAAGCCAAGTAGGGTAGGGGAGGGAAAAAAGTTTTTTTGCCTTTTTGGGTTAATTGAGCTTGCTGTGTAAGAAAGAGTTGAGAGACTTGTAAGGTTAAAATATAAACAAAAGCAGTGGCGAGCAAATGAATAAAAATATTTACCGAATGCACAAACCAGAGTGGGTGTTCCGGCCAAATTTTGAATTGAGCATAAAAGGAGAGCATGGGGAGGGAGCGCAAGCGATACGCCACCATTTTGTCAAAGGCTTCATTGGCAGGTAAATTGTTTATCACTTCTTTTGTATAAAATAAGTGCAAAGAATCATCAAATTGATAAGGAACGTTTAAACTGTTCCAATAAGTGAACAGGGTGATGATTAGTAAAATTAAAAGTGGCCAGTGCCTCCGGCACTGGCCACCAAATAGCCGTTTAAACATAGAGAAATACTATGGCAGGCAGATATAATAAGGACCAGTTCGGTCAGCCACATCCACACCTCCACACGCATCTTCTGTTGGAAAATCTGATGGTAAAGTACCACCTTCATCTTCACATCTTAATCTGGCTTCGTTGGTATAAGCCTTGGATTGTGGTAAAAAGCAAATATATAAACTAGTCGAACCAGTTTCGTCTGCTTTATAAGCATAAAGACCTCTAGTGGTTCCCAACCCATCAATTCTAGAAGCAAACGCGGGTTTAATTTCATCCGTTCCAGAATCATCAGGACAATTACTATTAAAATCTTCACCGCTGGATAATTTGGCCAACACTGAACAATCATCTGTATCTACAAAAGAGTCATTATCTATGAGAGTCCAATCTAAAGCGGATGAAGCAACTGTCTTGTTTAAATCCCAAGGAAAATGACTTTGAAAGGCATTAAATCTGTCTATCGCATTATAAATTTGCTCTGCATCAGATCTGGTAGCAGTATCTCTCCCTCTGTTTATCTGCTCTAAAGGATTAATCGCCGAGAGCACCGCCACGGCCAAGATGCCCAAAATGGTAATCACAATGAGTAACTCAATCATGGTAAAACCTGCCAGTTTGCTGGCGGGCAAGGAAGCAGAAAATTTCTTAAACATACACATCTCCTTTTTTCATTAGTACCAAACTTCAGCCAAGATAAAAAATAATTTATCTCGCCTTATCCATATGGGTTAAAATCCACCTAAAGTTCACTATATTACATTTAGAACTGGCTCGTCAAGTTGTAAATTGGCATGATCACCGCAACAACCATCAAACCCACGCCAATACCCAAAATAATCATAATCATAGGCTCAATAGCGGTGGTAATATTTTTAATGGCTTGTTCACTTTCAAGCTCAAAATAACTTGATAACTTAAACAAAACTTCATCCAATTTACCTGTTTCTTCTCCAACTGCCGTCATTTGTTGTAAAATAGGCGGAAAATCTTGATACTTGGACAAAGCCTGTGATAAAGGCACACCTTTTTCCACCATTGTCACACATTCGGCTAAAGCATTTTTATAAACAACATTGGGCACCGCATCTCTCACAATCTCCAAAGCCTGCAATAAAGACACACCGGAAGTTAATAACATAGACAAGGTTCTGGCAAACTCGGTAAGGGTCACCTTGACAATCAAAGGTCCAAAAAGTGGCAATCGAAGTAGCCACCTGTCCCACGTTTCTCGGCCGGTTTTAGTACTCACCCATTTGTAAAACACAAAACCCGCCAAACCCATCAAACCTAAAACCAACCACCAAAAGCTCGCCATAAAGTTGGAAATACCCATTAAAACTTGGGTCAAAAAAGGTAATTCGGCACCAAAATCATCATACAAACTCATCATTTTGGGAATAACAAAAGCCATCATCACAAACGCCACACCAATCATGGTAATAATTACAATCACCGGATAAATTAAAGCCCCGATCGTTTTACCACGAAAAGCCTTACTTTTTTCCATATTGTCCGCCAAACGCAACAAAACAGTATCCATCACACCACCCAGCTCACCGGCTTTAACCAACTGAATATACATTTTGCCAAATTGCTTGGGATGTTTGGCAAGAGCATCACTGAAAGTACTTCCTCCTTCAATATCTTGAAGAATGGTTGTAACTAACCGACTCATTTCACCACTACTTTGCTGGGAAAGAATGTGCAAAGCATTGGCTAAAGGCAGACCGGCGGAAATCATGGTGGAAAGTTGACGAGTAAAATTCACCACCTCGCCAAATTTGACACCAAAAAGGGCTCGTTGCAAATCATCCAACGCACTTTGATTTACCGGCTTAACGCTGACTACAAACAACTTGCGCTCACGCAGTTCCGCAGCCGCACCTTTTTCCGATTTCGCCTCAATCCGACCTTTAACAGTTTGACCTTGAGGACTTTTGGCGGTGTAGCTAAAAATTGGCATATGTGATGTCTCAGTATGACATAAAAACTAAGCTTTGCCTAGCAATCTGTCCAATTCTTTTGGTCTGAAGGCCTGATTTTGCGCCTCCTCGGTTGTAATTACTCCTTGCTGAATTAGTTGAGTTAAATGAGATTCGAACAACATCATACCGGCTCCCGCATTAGTCTGAATGACCGTATCCAATTGGTGAGTTTTTCCTTCACGAATGAGATTTTTCACGGCACTATTGGCAATCATAATTTCAAAGCCGGCCACCCGCCCACCAGCCCGAGCTCTAAGCAACCGTTGTGAAGCCACCACTTTCACCGTTGCCGCCAACTGCTGACGAATTTGTCCCTGCTGGTGGGCGGGGAAAACATCCACAATACGATCAATTGTTTCCGCCGCCGTGGAAGTATGCAAAGTGGCAAAAACCAAGTGACCGGTTTCCGCAATGGTTAAGGCAGAAGCAATTGTTTCATAATCACGCATTTCACCAATAAGGACAACATCCGGATCTTCACGCAAAACCGAGCGCAAAGCGATCTCCCAACTATTGGTATCATTATTCAACTCACGTTGAGAAATCATACTTTTCTTTGGTGAATACACAAACTCAATAGGATCTTCAATAGTGATAATATGTTCCGCGCGAGTCACATTAATCAATTCAATTAACGAAGCCAAAGTGGTCGATTTCCCCTCTCCGGTTGGTCCGGTAATCAACACTAATCCTTGAGGAAAATTTGCAAATTCCTTAAGAATCAAGGGCAGTTGCAACTCTTCAACAGATTGAATTTCCACAGGAATCAAACGCATGGCCGCACCTAAAGTGCCTTTATTGGTGTAAACGTTAATTCTAAATCTACCCTTGTCTTGATAAGAATAGCCAAAATCCAGCTCTTTATTAACGCGAATGTAATCTTTTTGTTCTTGTGTGAGTAAAGGAAAAATTAATTGTTCGGCAAACTCTTTTGTTAATGGAGGAGAGCTATCAATCACTCGTAGATCACCATGAACACGTAAAGTTGGCGGCGAACCCACAACCAAGTGAATGTCCGAACCTTTGGCATTAACCAAAGTTTCCATTAAATCAAAAATTGTCATACTTCCTTTCATTGTCTTTGGTTGCAAAACACACTAAATTTGTGCTACTCGCAACACTTCTTCTATTGTGGTTAAACCTTCTAAAACTTTCAAGTAGCCATCCTGCTTCATTAAAAGCATGCCGTCCTTAATTGCCGCTTTTTCCATTTCACTGGCCGGCTGGCGTGTTAACACCATTTGAGAAATTGTTTCGCTCATCTTCATCACTTCAAAAATCGCGATTCTCCCTTTGTATTCCGGCTCGGTTGGCGGTCTGTTTTTGCTGGGACGAGTTAGTTTTATTTGTTCCGGCGTGATCCCTTTTTGTCTGCACCACATATCCAATTTATCACCCAAAACCGATTTCATGTCTTCAATTACTGCCGGTTCCGGTACGTATTCTTCTTTATAATCTTTGTGAATTAAACGCATCACACGTTGACCCATGACTAAAGTCATGGATGAAGCCAACAAAAAAGGCTCCGCACCCATATCCATGAGTCTTGGAATTGCGCCCGCCGCTGAAGAAGTGTGCAAAGTGGAAAACACCAAGTGTCCGGTCAAAGAAGCCTGAATAGCCAACTCCGCCGTTTCACTGTCGCGAATTTCTCCCACCATGATGATGTTGGGATCTTGACGCAAAAATGAACGCAAACCGGAAGC
>CAZTME010000008.1:0-3024 GCA_964614795.1 uncultured Pseudomonadales bacterium
GCACATATAGCAAGCACAAAACGAAATGACACTTTTTTATCGGACGGTCCATCTGGTTTAGAGCAAGGAAGTCCGACATTTGGTTTTGAGAGAGCTATACATTTCGGAAAACTGTTGTTAATAAATTGCAGAGCATAATCTCGCGGGAAGTTTAATTTTTTATGTGTCAGTCGAGAATTAATCACTCCTACAACATGATTGCTTGATAAAACAAAACAACCCGCCGTGAGGCGGGTTGTGGGTAATTTTTTTTATGTTGAAGTTTATTGGAAAATAGAGAGACCCAAAATTTGCTGAACAAACATCATAATTGCCCAAGATGACACCAATATTATTAAACCAATAATAGCAGCGGTAATTTTATTTCTGGCACTTTCGGTTTTACCTTTATCTCCACCAGAGGTCATCCAGTCAATGCCGCCCCAGATTAAGTAGAAAAGAACAATAATTACACCAACAATGAGGGCGATATTCATAACCTGTTGAATCATCGTTGGAAAATTTGCATAAAAACCTTGTTGTGGGCCTACGGGAATTTTTTGATTTTGTGCCTGAGCATAAACTTGAGGTATTAGATTCATAATTTCTCCTTCATATACTATAGGTTTATTATACTACGGATTTCAATCATTAGTCAAGGCTTTAAATATTTTTTGATACAAAAATCAATTATTGCCTGCAACAAACTCCAATTCCAGGACATTTTCCAGCAACCACCGCGCCACTACAATCGGCGGGTGAAGGAGCGCAGTATCTGCCACTAACAGATGTGCAAGCCACATCACCTGGAGCAGTTGGTGGCGGAGTTGATGCTTGACCCGCTTTACACCCATCACCATTCAGATCAATTATACAAATTCCCAACAAGTTTTGCACAAATAACATAATCGCTCCGGTGGAGATGAGTAAAATCAAACCAATAATTGCCTGAGTGATTTTTTCTCTGGCTTTGTCCAATTTGCCCTTATCACCTCCAGCGGTGATCCAATCAATGGCGCCCCATATTAGGAAAAACAAAACCGCAATCGCGCCAATGGTGAGAAAAATACCCATTACATTGCCAATCAGTTTGCCAAACAAGGCAAAACCACCTGTTTTCCAACCAGCCTCTGCACCTGGTATTTTTTGCGTGACTGCTTCTTGTCCAATACCAATATTAACCTGAGCCAGATAATTTGGTAGAGATGAAAAAAAAGAGTTGATGTTCATAAATTTCAACCTGAAGGAGCGGTAATACTGGCAGGATTTGGTAGATTAAAATCTAACAAACTAAAGTTGTTGCCAAAAAGAAGAGCGCCAATAAAGTTAATAATGGTAAACGAAAAGACCAGAATTGCTAAACCAATAAATGATTGAATAATTCTTTCTCTGGCTTTTTGAATTTTGCCGCTATCACCACCGGCTGTGATCCATTCGATAGCTGCTTGAATGAAAAAAACTAAAACAATAAGCCCGCCAACCACAATAGCTACATTCCAAAAATAAACGAAAGCTTTGGCAAAAGTGCCACCGGTTTGTGCCTCGTTTGGATTTGTGCCCCAAGGACCAACGGCAGGGTTTCTGATTTGAGCTTGAGAAATGGCAAAATAAGCAGTGTTCATCCAGGAAATAACTGCAACAAATACGGCTGAAATCACTTTGATTATCTTCACTGTTGGTCTGGTGAAAAAATTATTTGAGTTCATAAGTCTTTATATTTGAGTTTAGTTAATTATGGTTTTCTTGCAATCGATATAAGTTTTTGGTCTTTTTATCATTAATTTTGAACAGGTAGTAAGCCTTCTAATACCTTTGCCGGTTGAAGTAATTCAATTCCAAGTACCCCTCCCACCAAACCAATAATCGCGTAGGAAAGAACAATGACAGTAAGGCCAAGCGCGCCTTGGATCATGCGATCTCTGGCTTTTTGCACTTTGCCACTATCACCACCGGCGCCAATCCAATCCATGGCCGCAAGAATCATAGTGACTATGAAGTATAAACCTGCCATGACGGTCACAATAGCCAGCACGTTGGAAATAATTTTTTCCATACTACCCAGTGCCTCTGTGGGGCTGGATAAATCACCCACCCAAGTGTTGTTGCTACCACCTGGATTGGGTGGTTTAAGCCCACCGCCAAATTGCAACAAGGGAATGCCCAAAAAACTAAACATAAGTGTAGTATAGGCTGATTTAGCCGTTTTGACTAGCCGTTGAGCTTGAATTTTAAGCAAAAACTTTTCAGAATTAAAATTGAAGTTTTTCAGCTTTATCATCATAAAAATTATTAATCTAATACTGAAGGCAGAGTTGGCTGTAAAATAAAGTTGGCATCACCAAATAAAAATGAGCCGATTAATGAGGCGAGAAGGAATGCGGATGCTAACACAATCATGCCAATAACCGGGTAAAATAATGCCTCTTTTAATTTATCGACGGATTTTGTTTCTGAAGGGTTGGCAATGTATTGATAGCCAACATAAATTAGGTTGAACATAAACCAAATAACACAAATGGAGAAAAAGAGGATGATGAGGGTGTTGGCAAAGGCAAGAATGCCGATGGAGTTGGGTCCTGCATCTGCGTTAAGTTGGACCACTGCTCTAGGCTGGATAACTCTTCCGAAAATTGCCTTTCCTTCACCACCGCCACAAGGCATGGCTGGAGATCTGACGATTCTATAACCACCTAAAAGAGGGTCATATTCTGCGGAACAAGTCATTCCACCAACACATTGGCCAATTTGTGTGCATCCACCCGAGCAGGTATAGCCAGACTGGCAACTTTGTGCCAAAACCGCAGATTGCTGGTTAAAGAAAAAAAACACTCCTAAGGAAAATATGGTGCCGGCAAGTAGTGTCTGAATGATTTTGCGCATTGTTACATTCTTCGTAGAGTTGGATTAAAGAAATACGTGGGATCGCCAAAGAGCATGGTGGCAACTAGGGCAGTGATAGAGTAGGCCATAATAATCAAGATAAATCCAATTAAGGAGTTGGTGATGCGTTGGCGAACTTTTTGGTGAGAGCCCGGGTCGCCATTG
>CAZTME010000008.1:3059-21044 GCA_964614795.1 uncultured Pseudomonadales bacterium
CCCCAAAGTATTCAAAAGCCGCAAACACCACATTAAATAAAATCCAAATTCCGGCAATAACGGTGAAGATGGTTAGTCCCCAAGTAATAAAAGCGAAAATAGGGATGGGTTGGCCTTTAAATTTCTCTTGTCCGGCAATTGCTTCGTTTGATTGAGGCGGTTCAATTGCGCCAATCGCTTCGTTCACTGGCGTTCTATAGGGTTCAGCGAAAACGCTTGGTGTAAGAAAGACACTTAGTAGAGAAAAGACAATGACGGCTAGTGTGGTGAAAAATAATTTTTTATTCATACTTTACCTGGCGGGCATGCCAATGGCCAAATTTAAGCCGGTCACCCAACCAACTAATTGTACAAGCCAGTAGGCAATAATCATAATTACCAAACCGGTAATGGCGTTAGTCATCATTGTTTTTGCTTCGTCAAAGCCTTTCTTCTTACCGGAAATCATTTTAAAACCGGCATATAAAATCCAGACAAAAATGAGTAGTCCCGCACCAACAAACATGAGGTTGACAAAGAGATTTACCAACATGGCCGGAGTGGTGTAGGTAGTTAGAGCTTGACTGCCATCGGACAAAGGAAAGCAGTTGAGAAGATTGGTTGGAGTGTCTGCATTTCCAGCTATGCAATCGGTGTTGCCAGGAGGTGGCGATTGAGTTGGATTTGATTGAGCAAAAGCTTTAGGAATAAACCATGACATGAAGTTAAATTATACAGGACTTCAGCAAAAAGTGCTAATATTTGAAAAATTTGGAGGGCATTTGAGACCTTTTGTACTTCGGTAAACTTTGTGCAGACTGCTAATGTTATCGGCAATCGGCTTTGTGAAAACTTAAATAATCAAATTTTTTTCAAATATAGCAAGTTCAAAACCAAATAGCAGATTTGATATAGGCAACTCTTGCCCGCTAACTTGAGTAAGACAAGAACCTGCCATTTCGTTTTGAGAGAGCTATAAAATTAATCAATTTTTGTATTGAGATTCGGACACAAATGTATAAATGTAGATTGTTAGACTTGTGGTGCAAAATAAGAACAAAGAAGCTGTGATATTATTGCGGGACAAGTCTATTGTAATTGTAGATTTTTTACAATATCGCCAAGCCAAAAATGTACTCCACAATTTGGATGATCCAAAAGCTGGCAAACAATAAGCCAAATCCCAATAAAGCCATCGTAATTCTTTGCCTACCGGCTTCTATGGCTTTTTGACCGGAAGCATTTCTGACAATTTCAAAACCTCCCCACACCAACATGAAAAATAAGATTAGGCCGGAAATGGGAAATAGGAATAAAAGAACTCTGTTAATGATGCCAGCCGGACTATTAAATACACTAGCGTAAGGACTATTCATGATGATAAAAGGATTTAATTTTCGAAAAGTTTCTGAGTTTGGACCGGCAAAAATGTCAAACCCTTCTCCTGTTTGAGTGTTGTCGCCACTCGTATCTCCTCCTGTGTCTCCACCGCCTCCTCCGCCACCACCTCCTGGCGGATTGGGTGAAGGTTGCGGATTAATGCTTGGTGGGGGATACAGTTCGTTGACTTTTTGACATTGAGCAGGGGTAAAACAACATCTGCTTCCCAAAGTTGTGGTTTGAGAACAGGCCTGAACTCCAGAACTACTAACTGGAACATTTCTCCCACCGCCAATAGTGCATGTAGTTTGAGTTGCGCCAGAACTTCCCGATACAGAAGTAATTACACCACAATTTATTGATAATTCATCTGGCGGTTCTGCACCGGTCTGTTCTTTGCATTGTGCGCGAGTAAGGCAGCATAATGAGTTTTCATTTGTTGTAATGCAGGCCGTGGATTTAGATTCATTAATTGAGATTGATTCTTGTCCAATCTTGCAAAAAAGGTTTCTATTTCCCGCTTGATATTCAATTTTTCCACAAAATTCTGGTTTTGGAGTGGGTTGTTCTCTGACACATTGTCCATTATTAACATAGCCACAACAATATTCCAATTTCGCATTTGAAATGTCATATTTGTAAGGTTTGAGACTACCCAAAGTGTCACATCTGCACTTTACCTGGGGATTAAAGGTGGTTTGAGAGCAATAAATTTCTCTTTGTGATGGGGATTTATCGGAGCATTTATCTGGTTGCAAATCGTCATACCATCCACAACATTTAATTCTTAAATCTCCAGAAATAATTTCTTCGTTTCCGCAACTTAATTCGCAGTAATTAATACTTGAATTGAAAACACTACCACACTTAACTTCAGTTTTACTTTCTATGGGCTCCTTTGGAGGCACGTTACATTGTCCTGCAATTTGCTTGCAAGAGGGAGTTAATCCGGAGGCATCGCAGTAAGCAAAGGGATCGTCGCACAACTCGCAACCGCTTTTCCCCTTTACACAGTCCGGATTGACTACTGGTGGAATTTCTACTTCCGGGGGAAAAGCATCTCTTGGCAGACATGCAAAATCTGGTTTGCAACATTGGTAGTTTTTTGGATGTTCACAAACACCATAGTTGCCCCAAGAATATGATTTACCACCAATAGTGCAAGTCGATCTTGTAAAATCTATGGCATCCTTATTTTCTATTCCACAATTTGATACATAATCATTGGATTGTGCTAATAGAATTGTTTGAGATGATAGTTGGCTTTCATCGGTAAATATAATCAAGTTGAAAGCAAGTATGAGGGATAAAAGTGACCAGAGTTTTAACTTCATTCTTCCATTTATATTAGCAGAAAAAAATCTTTAACACAGCCAAACGTTCGAGATTTTTTACAATATCGCCAAGCCGAAGATGTATTCCACAATTTGGATGATCCAGAAACTGGAGAAAAAAAGAAAGAATCCCACAACCGCCATGGTGATGCGCTGTCTGCCTTTTTCCATAGCCTTGCTGTTATGGGCGTTGATAACCACTTCAAAACCTCCCCACACCAACATAAGAAATAAAATTAGTCCGGTGATGGGATAAAGATACAAAAGAATGCGGTTGATTACACCGGCGGGAGATTTAAAACTGTTTTCGTAGGGACTTTCCGCTATATAAAAAGGATTGAGTTTGCGAAAGGTTTCGGAGTTTGGACCGGCAAAAACGTCAAAGCCGGTTTGTGCGGGCGGTTCTTCTGTTGAAAAATCTTGTGCATAAACAAGATTTGAAGTATGAAAAAGGGAAAATAAAATTACAATTATTATTAGCAACTTTCCAACTAGTAGGCCAAAAAGAGAAATATTTTTAAGCATAATTACTTGATTACGGCGCCAAAGCCGGGAATTTGCAAAATAGTTACACCGATAAACTGCAAAAGTACCACCGAGAAAAGGACAAAAAGTAGGCCGATGACGGCGGAAGTCACCATTTCTTTGGCTTGATCTTGCTGTTTGGGATTGCCTTGAGAAGTTGTTAATAAAAACCCACCAATTAAAACCATTAATAAAGAAATGCCTCCACCCATACCCACGCCTAAGCGAATAAAATGTGCCATCATATTTTCTGGTTTGGTTGAAATACAACCTATGGCTGTCCAAACACCTTGTGGGTTACCGGTTGGATCGGATGCTTCACCTGTGCAAGTCTCGCATTTTGCCCGCTGTGTGGCATCGCGGATTTGAGTGCAAAGTTTGAAGGGTTGATATTGTTGATTGCCGGAATCCTCTGGCGGTGGCTCTGCATCACAAGTCGAGCGGTCTGTTGTTGAGCATCTGTCGGCAATAACAAAGGAAGATGAGCATATAGTTTGAGCACTCCCCAAATGTTCAACTATAATTCGATGTTCTTTTATTTCTTCATATCTTTTTCTCAGTGTAACAACTCCACTGTCTGAAGGTTGTGAGGGAAAGAAAAATCCTTCAACTTTAGCATTATAATTTTTGTATGGAACAGATCCATATTTATTAGTGACTTTAATTTCAATATAGGTTTCAGTTGTAGCATCCATGCAACTTGGTGCATAACAAATTTTTTTTTCAGCAGGATTAATGAAGTCTCTCTCTTGAGACACGCGAATGTTGCATGAATACTCTGGCTGCAATGTGAACTGAGCAATTTTGCAAACCTCTCTTCCATCCTTAATAA
This sequence comes from uncultured Pseudomonadales bacterium, assembly GCA_964614795.1. Lineage (GTDB taxonomy): Bacteria > Patescibacteriota > Microgenomatia > UBA1400 > PJMF01 > CAZTME01. The sequence goes on from CAZTME010000008.1 coordinate 7,110, forward strand.
AATTCACATTAAATTCTAAGCCGTTGTTGTTGTATTCACTAGTTGGAAAGACTAACTCAAAATTACTTAGTGTGCTGCTGTCATTAGCCTGTGCTGATGAAATACTAACTGAGTTGGATTGTGCGAACGAAGAGGATGTTGACCAGTGATTATTTCGTAACTCAATTTTGTATGTTGATGGATTATTAAGACCGGTAATTGTGCATGTGAGTTTCTGATTTGGAGGAAGTGGGTATTTTGATCGAGATTCACCATTTGTAGGAAAATTACACGAAATGCTTTTATAATATCCGCCATCCTTACAAGCCTCGGCTTTCACAATAGTTGGTTGCGTAAAGAAATGAGCAAAAAATGATAAAATCAGCGCATAATATATGAAGTGATGTTGATATTTCATTGAGTGTTGTCAGGCAAAAATAATGATTAGTATTATATACTAAGAGTAACTCAGTTGTTTAGTGCTGAAAATGGACTATTTTGAGATCATGCTTCATGAAAAAAAAATTGATGGTGTTTTTTTTGATTTTGTTGCTAATTGCTATCATGGCTACAAGCTTGCCCTTGTATTTAGTCCAAGCCGATGAAGTGGATGAGTTGCAACAACAGATTAATGAGTTGGCTAAGATGAAGCAGATGAGTGAGGATGCCACCAAGCCTCTTGAGGGCACGGTGATGGATTTAGAGAAAAAAATTGCCAATGCACAGGCCGGCATCACTCAGGCAAAAAAAGACGCCACTGCAGTAGGAGAAAGTATCGCACTTCGGGAAAAGGAATTGGGATATTATTACACTCTGCTCAAAGAAAGAGTCCAGATCGAATATAGAGATATGCGACGTACGTCCGCATTGGAAGTACTTTTGCGTACGAAACTGGTCACTGCTGTTTTTCAACATTTGGCCTATCACACCGCTTTAAGACAAGAAAACTCGGAGCTCATTGAAAATGTTGAAGGAAAAATTATTCAGCTTGAGGAAGATAAAAAAAATTTGGAAGCAAAACAAAAAAGATTGGCAGGATTACAGACTCAACTGGATGAGCAAAAAGAATTTTTTAAAGGAGAAATTGCCAAGGCTAAAGCCTATCAAAAAGAACTAACCGGTAAAATCGCCGAACTCTCCGCCAGGCAAAAGGCAATTTTGGACGCTCGTTCCGGTAGTCGCACCACCAGTGTGGGTGATGTGCCGCTGGCGGATGACTTTAACGCCTCCATCGGTTTTAAAGCCCAAGCTCCAGCCAACTCTTTTGCTGTTTTCTCCTTTGGAGCCTACTCTCACAGAAACGGCATGAGTCAATATGGTGCCAAAGCCAGAGCGGAAAGTGGTCAATCGGCAGAAGATATTTTGAAAGCCTACTATCCTGGAGCGACGCTAAAAAAAGACTACTCAGTTCCCGACTCAATCTCAGTGCAAGGAGTAGGCACCATTCCTTTTGAAGGCCAGTATTTACACGGTATATACGAAATGCCCGGTAGTTGGCACAGTGAAGCTTTAAAAGCTCAAGTGGTGGCAGCCAGAACATATGCTTTGCGCTACACCAACAATGGGAGCAAATCAATTTGCACCACCGAAGCTTGTCAAGTCTTCAAAAACAGTCGTAAAGGCGGAGCTTGGGAACAAGCGGTCAATGATACCAGAGGTTGGGTTTTGGTGGATGGATCCGGGAATCTTGTTTCGACTCAATATGCATCTACACATGGTGGTTACTCCAAAACCGGTGGTTGGGACACTACAGACGGCAAAGGAGAAGGTGATTGGTCTAATCGGGCTTGGGAAGCTAAAGCCAACAGTCCGTGGTTTTACAAATCATGGTACAGAACGGGTTATTCTTCCAGCGCCGATGCCTGTGGTCGCTCACATCCTTGGCTCTCTCAAGAAGAATTCGCCGACATCATCAACGGTTGGATAGTAAGAAAAAATCCCAATGGTGCAGATGCGGGAAGAATCTTGCCGGTCACGATTGGGAGATGCGGTGGAGGTGGAGATCCCTACAGCATGGATGAGCTGCGAAACTTAGCCAACAACTCGGGTGGGGCGGTAACTAATATCTCCGGCGTCAGCGTGGCACATAACGATAATGGACAAACTACTACTGTGCGCTTGGAAACCAACAGAGGAAGCATCTCCATGAGCGGTGATGAGTTCAAAACGGCTTTTAATTTAAGGGCGCCTGGATATATTCGCATTCCTCAAACCGGCTACACCTTCTTTAATATTGAGCATAAAAAATAGAATAGATTTACTACGCGACAAGTCTAATTTAAACCTAAAGTCGAACAATTTGCCACTTGGCCAAATGAGCATCCGCTTCTTCAACAGTAGTCAAAAATGTTTGTTGATCAGGTAAAATTGAAAGTACGATCTTTTGGCTATTTTCATCTAATTCTGAAAAAATATCATCAAGTAACAAAACCGGAGATTCACCGGAGGATTGGGCAATGTAGCCAAGCTCTGCCATCTTCAGCCAGAGAACAGCCAATCTTTGTTGGCCTCGTGAGCCAAAACGTAGCGCAGACATAAACTCCGGATGAGTGGATACTTGCGAAATTCTTGACATATCAATATCAAAATCATCTTTGTGCGGGCCAATTAGCGTGTGACCGGCCAACACTTCTTTGTCGGCATACTCTGCCAAACGATTTGGATTTAAAAGAGAAGGTATATACTGAGCTTGAAATTGCATTGGCAAAATTTGAGAATTAATTTGATTAAGGTAGGAAGCTCTTTTTTCTTGAACGTACATGCCGTGCTTGAGAATTCCCTGAGTCCAGTAGTGAAGAACACTGGCCGGTTGCTCTTTTTCACGAACAGCGATGAGTAATTTATTGCGTCTGATCAAGTATTGTTCGTAAGTTTTGAGAGAGTGAGCATATTCCGCATCCGTTTGAATTAAGGGGGAGTTAAGATAGTGACGCCTGCGACTGGGAGAGCCTTCAATTAATCTCATGTCCTCAGGACGAAAAAGGACACTATGGAGAAGGGCGGAAATTTTGGAGTGTTGGCGGCGCACTCCGTTTAGGCTCCAGAGCCTGCCCGGAGTGCGCCGCCCTCCAACCACCCCAACAGTCACCACACCCTCTAACTGATTTTTTTCTTCATTAACTTCACTTATCACTTCCGCTTGAATTCGTCCTAATTCTTGACCAAAAGTCACCATTTCACTAATTTTTTCCACCCGATCACTATTGCCACTCGCCAATAAGTGAATCGCTTCCAAAATACTGGACTTCCCCGAGCCGTTATCGCCAATAATTAAAGTCGATTTGCCTAAATTTTCTAAGGAAAAACCAAGATGAGAACGAATATTTTGAAGTGAAATTGAGCTGAGTAACATATTTATTAAATTTGCTTCCAAGTAGTGTATTAAAACATGACGGCCTTGAATTCGCTTTGACTACTTTAATCAATTGCTTTAAATCCTTCATGGTGTTAATTCAGAATTAAACGACGTATTTTCTTTTTATCGATTTTCTAAACAATGGGCTTGTCATACATTAAACTATATCATCTTCAAATAGAAATGTTGATTTTTCTAATTTTTTTGTATGCTTTCTTAGCCAAATCAATAAAAAATCAGGTTAATTTATTTCTAACCTCCATTTTTTGAAAGTAGGGTAAAATAGAATTGCAAAAGTTGTAGAAGCTTGGCATGTTTTTTTCTGCCACAAATTTAATCAATTAGATGCCGGTAAATTCTGATTGATTGCATTTTATAGTAAAAATAGCAAACACAAAACGAAATGACATTTTTTTATCGGACGCCTCATTTGTATTGACTATCGCTAAAAACCGACAATTTGTTTTGAGAGTGTCGCATGATTATTCAAAATAATGGTGAGAAATTTACTAAAAATCACAAATATGCCCAACTCAATCATTCAATCTTATCTTGAACAAATCAAGTTGCCCAATCCATATTCTCACAAAGGTCAAAATGGAAAAGTGCTTTTAATTGGTGGTAGTGAGCTTTTTCACTCTGCCAGTCGTTGGTGTTTGGATACAGTCGCACATTTTGTTGATATGGTGTTTTACTGTTCCGTTCCCAGCAACAATGAGTTGATTAAAGAAGCTAAAAGCAATTTTTGGAATGGCATAGTTGTCAATCGTCAGGATTGCGAATCTTATCTTAAAGAAGCGGATGTGGTAGTCATAGGACCTGGTATGGAAAGAACGGGTGAGTTATTAATTAATCAAGAGCTTGAAAAGCATATAAAGCCATTAAGTGAGCAAGAATGGAACTTCAACACAAGCAGAATAGTCAATTATTTATTGGCTAAATATCCGGAGAAAAAATGGGTTGTTGATGCTGGAGCATTGCAAATGGCCGATCCATCTCTTTATGGAAAAAAAATGATTTTAACTCCTCATCAACAAGAATTGGAAAGATTGGAAGGGTTAATTTCGTCCCACAAGCTAAACAACTTACAACGTGGTTTGGATTGGTTGTTGGAAAAAAAGTTGACGATTTTGTTAAAAGGGCAGATGGATAATATTTATTGGCAAAATAATCGAGTGGAAGTAGCTGGTGGTAATGCGGGATTGACTAAAGGTGGCACCGGAGATGTTCTAGCTGGTTTGGTGGCCGGTTTGTATGCCGGTCACGATGCGGTAACAGCGAGTGTGGTTGCAAGTTTTATTAATAAACAAGCTGGTGAAGATTTGTGGAAGTCGGTTGGTCCATTTTTCACTGCCACAGATTTGGTTAATCAAGTACCCAAAACTTTGTGGTCTGTTCTTGAGCAACTTAATCAGTCGTCAAATTAGACTAAATTTCAATTCTTCAAATAATCCATTCTTGCACAAACTGCGGTAATGGTGTATGACTATGATTGATTATGTATCAGCCAAAATTTTCAATCACTCACAACTTGCTTACCTATATTTCCCGAATTGAATCGGCAAAAGCTTTAATTGACAACGCACCGTTGGTTCCGGCTTGGGAAGCCAAATTTAGAGACGATGCTTTTATGCGCACCATTCACTATGGCACAAAAATTGAAGGTAATGACCTAACACAAAATCAGGCGGCCGCCATAGTTAGATTGCACGCGTTAGCGGATCCCAAAGAAGTGTCCAAAAGAACGGGCATTGTAGCCAGAGATAGAGATATTCAAGAAGTAATCAATTATAGAAATGTGATTGGCTGGATAGACAATCAAAAAAAACCATCTTTCGAGTATCTCATCAATGAACAAACTTTAAAAACATTGCATCGACTTACCGTTCAACAAGTTATTGCTCAAGAGGATGCGGGTGTTTGGCGCAATAAACAAGTGGTTGTTTCCGGTGGAGTGGAGCAAAACATTGTTTTTCGCCCTCCGGTTTCGATAGAAATTCCATATTTAATTGAAGAATTGTTGGAGTGGCTTCATGATCCTTCCACCAAGGATTTGCATCCGCTTTTTCAGGCGGCAATTACTCATTACCAACTGGTTTACATTCACCCTTTTATTGAAGGCAATGGTCGCACTGCCAGAGCTTTTGCCACCCTAATTTTGTATGCTTTGGGTTATGACTTTAAGCGGTTTTTTTCTATCGAGCAGTACTTCGACAGTGATGTGGACGCCTACTACAACGCTCTGCTTTCTGTGCAACAAACCAATAATGATCTCACCTATTGGCTTGAATATTTTTGTTACGGTGTGGCTTTGGAAATAGATAAAATTCAACAACAAGTGCAAAAACTTTCTAAAGATTTGAAGTTGAAAAAACAATTGGGAAAGCAGGTGGCTCTTTCAGAAAGACAAATTATTATATTGGAATTGTTTCAACAACAAGACGAAGTTACTTCCGAAGATTTGCAGCGAGTTCTTCCCAATGTTTCAGTGGATACGATTTTGAGAGATTTAAAAGATTTAATTGCCAAAGAAGTGATTATGAAAAGAGGTGTGACCAAAGGTGTAAGATATTCGTTAAAAGAATAGTTTTTTAATTTGCTGAGCACTCTATGCAAATCTTGCCTTAATCTGATGGGGCAGAACCCGGCATTGACTCACTTAATGAACAGGCAGATGTTCTTGTATCGATGAAGAAAGAAAGTTATGCTGTTTTCTGAATTTGCTAAAGCTTTGAACGCACTCGAATCTGTATCTAAAAGGCTTGAAATCACGGCCTTGTTGGCTAAGGTTTATCGAGAGCTTAACGTTGAAGAAGTGCAACCGGCGAGTTATTTACTGCTTGGCAGTCTTCGACCGGATTACGATTCACTGGAGTTTCAGATGTCTGCCAAGATGGTCTTGCGCTCTTTGGCAGAATTGCGCTCATCGCACTCTGAAAGTGGGAGTGTGGCAACCGATTTGTTTGGCACAAAGTCTATTGATACCGATTTGGAATATGTGACTGCATTGTTTGGCCGGTTGGGGGATGTTGGTTTGGTGGCAGAGCGAGTAGGGGCAGAAGGATCTGGTGTGTTGGCGGCTCAAACATCTGCAGTTACATCGACGGGAACTGGTTCATCAGCAGATATGACTGCCCCTTTTGTTCTCACTGTCTTTGATTCGCTCAGCACGATTGCTAGCCTTGCTGGGACCGGTTCCCAGGAGCAAAAAGTTACTCAATTACGCTTGTTGCTGGCCTCATTGGATCCGATTGGAGCAAAATTTGTTTGCAGAATGGTGGTGGGCAAAATGCGTTTGGGTTTTAGCATTATGACAATAATGGATGCGCTTTCTTGGTCGGTACACAATGACAAACGTGACCACGAAAAATTGGAGGAAGCATTCCAACAACGGGCAGATATTGGCTACCTGGCTAAAGTCTACCTTTCGGCAGGTTCAGAAGCGGGGCGAGAAAAAGCCCTAGCCACCTATTCGATGGTGCCAGGTACGCCTGTCGTTCCTCAATTGTGTCAGCGTTTGGCGAGTCCTGCGGAAGTAGTGGAGAAAATGACTACCGTTTTTGCGGAGCCAAAGTATGATGGTCTGCGCGCGCAAATTCATATTTGTACCGAAAATTCGACAAAAAAGGTTCGGGTTTTTACCAGAAGTCTTGAGGATGTTACACACATGTTTCCCGAAGCGGTGAGTGCGGCCGCTTTGCTTCACGTTGATTCGGCGGTGTTTGATTCCGAAGCGATTGGTTTTCATCCGGACACGGGGGAGCTGTTGCCTTTTCAGGAAACAATTACCCGAAAGCGCAAGCATGCTGTGGCAGAAACGGCGCAGAGCGTCCCGATTCTTTTTTTCATTTTTGACCTGCTTTTTTTGAATGGCGAGTCATATTTAGACAAACCACTGCGAGAGAGAAAATCAACTCTCATCAACACAATATCAAACTCTGAATATATTTCTGTGACAAAGCATTTGGAGTCCGGCGATCCGCAGGAAATTCAAACATTTCATGAATCGCAACTCTCCGGTGGGTTGGAAGGTGTGGTGCTCAAACAACCCGATGCGCCATATCGGGGTGGGCGCAAGGGCTGGCATTGGGTAAAGTTGAAAGAGCTGGCAGGCACGCGTGGCAAGCTCAAAGATACGCTGGATTGCGTGGTCATGGGCTACTATCCCGGTCAAGGTAAGCGCACGCAGTTTGGAATTGGCGCGTTTTTGGTCGGAGTGTTGTCGGGCGAAGAATTTGTCACCATTGCCAAAATTGGCACCGGGCTTACAGATGAGCAATTTAGAGAAATCAAGGCGCTTTGTGATCCTCATCGTTCTGAAGTTGCCCCCAGCCGATTCAAAATTCCCAAAGGCTTGACCCCTAGCGTGTTTGTAGAACCTCAAGTGGTGGTCGAAATTGCGGCAGATGAAATTACTAAATCGCCGATGCACACTGCCGGTGTGGCGCTCCGGTTTCCCAGGATGGTTCGCATTCGATCAGATAAAACGGCAGAGCAAATCACGACGCTGGAGGAGGTGCGAGAGTTGGTTTAGAAGGTCTCTCAAAAAATCTATTGCAGTCATACACAATCCAATCCGAGAGGATGAGCCATGCCCTTATATCGGTTGATGCAAGATGAAACTGGTCTCGAACTGCTTCTCTCACATTCGTTGGGTCATGGCCTGCGTCAAGAAGATGCATTATTTTTGGAGAAACCTGTGAAAGGTAAAACTTTTTAAGCTGATCAACTGCCACCTGAAATGCGGGATCAGAATATTGTTCTCTTGTTGATGCCAACATCGCATCAGAATTAAAAAATTCGATCTTAGAAAATTGTTCCTTCAGCGGATTAAAAATTGTCTTAACCTCAGCGTAAGTATCTTCTATTCTTTGCTTAATTTCGTGGGGGGGGCGCAATACAAGATAGGAGTAATTAAAACTGCTTCCTGATATGAGAATTTTTCTGACATATGTATCTCTTTGTGTACTACTGATATAGTATATCACTTAGTCAGAAGTCGATTTGCCTCCGCCACCAACTTTTCCCCCGCCAGTCGATTATTTTCCGCCATGGATTTGACGTCCTTTTCTGGATTGTGAGCAAGTTTTGGATTGCTCACCAAAGATGAAATGAGTGTTGAGGCCTTGAACATGTTTTCTTCTACCCAGCCAAGACCCGCCTCACGAATGATCTCAAGATTGCCGTCTTCTTGGCCGTGAATATGAGTTAAGGCCAGAAACGGTTTGTGGCAGGCGATTGCTTCAAAAATGGTGTTTGGTCCGGCTTTTCCCGCTACCACATCCGCCGCTTGATAGTATTCATGAACATCGTGGGTATAGCCAACCGGAATTAAAACCACTTGTTTATTAATACGCTTAATTAATTTTGACACCGCTCTCACAGTTTTAAGCAAATTTTTATTACTCCCACAAAGAACGACGCACTGACAAGCTTGAGGTAACTGCCAGAGACTGGGAATCAGGTTCAGAATGGCATTTGTCCCTTCTGAACCGGAACTAAAAACTATTGTAAAAATACTCGGTTTTAAACCAAGTTTTTTCCTAATCGAAACATAATTTTTGATTGGCTGAAATTTTGGTTTGACAAACCAACCCATGGCTAAATTTTCTGTTTGAGGAACCAAATTATTGGCATAAGCAACCGCTTGTTGATCAAAAACTATGTTTGCTGAAGCTTTTTGTGAAAGTAAAATGGGGTGAATAGTGCGTGGATCAGGCACAATATTAAGCAAAGGTAAATTATTTTCGACTTTTTCTTTTTCCAAGCCCGGAAGATACATAAAATGGGTGGTGATAGTGAGATTCGGTTGGAAATCGGCAATTTCATTGGTGATAATAGGTTGATATTTTCGCTTGAAAACCGCTCTTAATGAATTTCTAATCGTTTGTTGTTCCGAAAGTTTATGAGGGACTTTAAAAGCCATGGGAAAAAATTGATAAATGGGAGTATAAAGACTGAAAATGCCATCCCGAACCATGGTTAATTTTGTTTCATAATCTTGACTCAAAATCGACTCAATGGCTTGAGCAATGCTTAAATGCCCCTCTGGTCCAGAAAAGATGGCAATTTTTTTTCGCTGATTGCTTGAATAAACAGAATTTGTCATTATGCGCTATTATACTCATCAATATGAATAAAAAAATTATTATTGGTTTAGGCAATCCCGGTCAAGAGTATGAACGAACCAGACATAATTGCGGTTTTTTGCTGGTGCAAAAAACCGCAATCCAACTCGGACTGAAATTTGCTCAATCCCCGGATCACAATTTCTTGATTGCCGGCGACTCAACTCATCTGCTCATTTTACCGCAACTATTCATGAATAGATCTGGCGAGGCGGTTGCCTCATACCTTAAATACTACAAACTCTTACCCCTAGATTTCAATCAATTATATCTGTGTTATGACGACTTGGACTTGAAACTTGGTAATTGGAAAGTGGTAAAAAACTCATTTCCAAAAGTTCACAATGGTGTTAACTCCGTAATACAACATCTTGGTCATGGTGATTTTTGGCATGTACGCATGGGTATTGATGCAAGAGATGCGGACAATAAAATTCCGGGTCCAAACTATGTTTTAGAAAAAATTCCTTTGACGGAAGTTTCTTTATATGAAGCAATGTGGTCAAGTGTTATTCAGGAAATTCTCAAATAAATATGTCAACGTCTTCGCCTTCTAAAAATTCTGGACAAAAAACTAAAAATGATTCTTATGCAGAATCAAACAAGCCTAATTTGTCCAGTCTTGCTTCTTTACTCAAAGATTACGAAATTCAAGACACCGGCGGATATATTACTCAAGAGTTCCAGGATTTTGGTTATCGATTAGCTTGCGAATTGGATGATCTCAAACACAAGAGTTTGTATATTAAAATGGCAAAAAAAGAATCAAGAGGCTTGCTTGAAAGCGCCCTCTCCTATGTCACAGATGCCCAAAACGTCCAAAGTAAAGCCAAGTTATTTATGTGGCGAGTTAAACAACTGAAAAATGAAAAAAAGCAGGCGGATAATCTTAAAAAAACTTCTTCGAAGAAAGTTGAAGAACAACAAAAAACCTTGTTTTAATACTTAATTATGGCAAAAAAACAAACAATCTCAATAAATATTCTTATTTTCTTTTTGATTGTCTTGAGTGTAATATTTGGTTTTGGTTTTTTGCAAAGAAATTTCGGTTTTGGCCCGCAACTATATCTACCAGATAACGTCATGCATTTCTTTGGTTTTAAAACTTTGGAAAATGTTGAAGAATCGAAAAATATTCAAGAAATAGTTCCTTTAGAGAAAGTTGAAGTAGAAATACCACCTATTGCAGATATCTTGGTTTTGCCTTTGAGTGTACCGGCCAATTTTTCACTTATTGCCTCACAAGATTCGATTGCCACTTTTTCAGCATTAATAAATGATCTGCACAAACTTTCTTTGAAGGAAGAATACTCTAATTTGTTAAAACCAACTTCTGAATTATCAGTTGATGATTGGGATGCTACTTCTTCAACCAAATCAACTAGTTTGCTAACTACCTCTTCCCAATCGGCAACTGCCAATTTACAAAATGAGGATCAATTAAATCAACTCAATAAATCCTATAAGTCAGATCAAAAAATCTCAATGATTAAATCTGCCCAAATCAATGAAAGTGAGTGGCGGTTATTCGCCGATCAATTGGAGCTTATTTCTAAAATCCAACCTATGGGAGTAACTTTGTTTGGTTCGAAAATTAGTTTCATCGAAGCAAAATTGCTTATTCAATTCCTAAATAAAATTTCCACCAACTCATTAATTATGGTGGATCATGAGGGTGGTAGTGTGCAACGCTTGTCTGGTGAAGGTTTTGATCAATTACCCAGTTGGAATCAATTATGTAAATTACCTGAAGAAGAAATGAAAACACAACTTTCCAACACAGCTAGCCGGTTAAAGGAAGTTGGGGTTAATGTGGTTTTCGCTCCGGTTGTTGATGTTGGAACTCACGGATTTATGGGAAGTAGAGTATGTAGCTCTGACCCTAACTTAGTGGCGCAAAAAGCTGCCGATCTCACTCTAATTTATAACAACCATAAAATTAAAACAGTAATTAAACATTTTCCCGGCATAGGTGGTGTTAAGCCGGATCTACATGTCGCCAAATCTCCTCTTTTTCAACCAAGTGATGATGATATTGCTCCTTTTCTTCAATATATGAATCTTTTTCCAAAAAATGCGGTGATGAATTCCTTCGTTCGAATGAGGGGTTTGGATGAATCTTTAAGTTGTCCATTAAGTCAGGATTGCATGAAAGAAGCGAGAAATCTTTTTCCTTCCGCACTATTTGTTACAGACGCTTTAGAAATGAAAAGTGCGGGTTTTTTTAATCAGGAAAATCTGCGTCCAACTTATATTTTACCGGACGATTTTATTGATATGACTGAGCTTTCACAAGATAAAGTTAGTTCGAAATCCGCAGAGTTAGAATTAAATTTAATAGAAAGAAGCATATTGGCCATTGAGGCCGGAAATGATGTTATCCTTTTTGGACCGAAAAATAATGCTGAAGAAATGCGCATTCTGGTTGAAGTCCTAAAAACAAGGTATACTAACAGCAACTTTTTTGCCGGCAGAATAGATCAATCAAGAGAGAGGATTAAAAGTTGGAAACAGATAGAATGATTTTTATCAAAGAAAAATCCATTACATAAAATCTTAAAAAATATTTAAAGAATCAATATTATGTTGGAAAGATCAATCACTCATTTACTATGGCTTTTTCAATATTTGATACCTGTTATTTTGGCCGGTATACACTTAATTTTTGTCGCACTTCCCAATGATCAGGGTTTTGAAGCGGTGATTTGGTTTTTACTGGGAGCTTATTTGGGAAATATTGTTTTGATTGTCGACTCTGTTTGGCTTTATCCAAAATATAATGAGTTAAGAACCGTACCCCAAAAACTAATTTCTCGATCTTTGATTTTTCTAATTGCATATATTATCACTGCTTTATTTGTTGTTACCACCAGTGCCAGTTCATTGGGAATTGGTTTGGTATTGGGTATAGGTTTTAGTTTATGGGGAGAAATGCTCGCTTACTTATTAACCCAGCCACAATTTTTTGCCCAAAGATATTTTTTTCAATTAAAAAGAACTGCTTCTTTGGCAGAACAACATGGTTTTGTCATTGGTTTTGGTTTAATGATGTTGGGATTAGCCATTTTTGGTTTGGGATAATGACATATCAGTTGCGATCGCGTGCAAATAATTTATGTTTTTATTGCGCGACAAGTCTATTGATCAAAAACCCTAATCAAAAGCCTTTATGTTGAATATTCCTCAGTCAATAAATATTGGATTTTTGACAATTCATTTTTATGGAATAATTATGGCTGTAGCTGTAATTGCGGCGTGGCTAATTGCCAATTATTTTGCAAAAAAATATGATGAATTCAATAAAACTGCAAATAATCATAATACTATTTCAGCTTCAAATATTTTAGAACAGGCAACACCCTATATCTTGATTTTCGGTTTAATTGGTGCCAGATTTTGGCATGTTATCACCGATTGGCAATTATATTGGCCTGGTTGGCAAGAAGCTTTTTTTATTTGGCAGGGAGGGTTAAGCATTTTGGGGGCGGTTACAGGCGGAGTAATAGGTTGGTTGGTGTTTTTCAAACAGAAAAAGCTAGATCAAGACAAAATTTGGTTAATTCCTGATGTTATTGTTTTATCTCTACCATTTGCTCAAGCTATTGGCAGAATCGGTAATTGGATAAATCAAGAATTATTTGGCTTGCCAACAAATTTGCCTTGGGGAATTTGGATTGATCATAATTATCGGCCACTTCAATTTATCAATGAAGAAAAATTTCACCCTTTGTTTGCCTACGAAGCAATTCTAATGTTAGCGACGGGTTTATTTTTATGGTGGCTGGTAAAAAAACGAATAAATTGGTTAGGCACAGGTTTTTTTACTATAGTTTATCTATTTATTTACAGCACGATCAGATTTATGCTGGACTTCTTAAGAATTGAGAAAAGTCAAACCTTCACAATTTTTGATCATGATTTCGGTATTAATCAATTAATTCTAATTTTTGTTATCATCATTTCAATATACTTACTAAAAAAATGGTGGCTATCTGGAAAAGAAATTTGATGTCAAAGAAATTAATATTTTTCACAGCAATCTGTTTGGGAATTTTAACTTTATTACTAAGTTTAAATTTATTTTTTTCTCAATCAGATCAAGTGATTAACCCAAAAAATTGGCAAGGAATTGAAGACAGACAAAAAGTGTCAGTTTTATTAGCCAATCATGAACTTTTTGTAGAAGTTGTCAACTCTTCAGCATCAATCACTCAAGGTTTGAGTGGTCGAAGTGAAATTGGAGCCGATGGCATGTTGTTTGTTTTGCCAACTCAACAAACGGCCAGTTTTTGGATGAAGGATATGAAGTTTGCTTTAGATTTTGTTTGGATTAATGACCAAAAAGTTGTGGATATAACAACCAATGTTCAGCCTCCATTGAATAATCAAGATTTTTTGCCAACTTACTCACCAAATAAAGAAGTAGATATGGTCTTGGAACTCCCTGCGGGAAGCGTTGAAGAGCTGGAAGTG
>CAZTME010000009.1:0-19669 GCA_964614795.1 uncultured Pseudomonadales bacterium
GATTATTAAACACTGTGGATTATATTGCGCGCGCGTTTACGCGCGCGCAATATAAAAATTTCTTCAAAAATTTATTATTTAGCAGCAGATTTTTTCTTGGCACTCACCTTTTTTGTAGGTTGACTCTCTTTTAGAGCTTCATCAACCATTTTTTCCAATTTTTCCAATTCCGCTTGTTGAGCAGCCATTTCGTCATTGGAAAAACTTGGAGCGTTATATGTCATGGCCAACTGTTTCTTAAAACCAGCAATTTTTCTTGATTTTAAGAAAATCTGCACCATTGAATAAACAAAAAACAACATACTCAATCCAAAAATCACCAATGGGCCATTTTGCACCCAAAACGGAGCCTGAGTCATCAAAGCCGCTTGATCTTTGTAAACATATTCCATGAGAAGTGAGGGCAAGAGTGACGCGGAAATTAACGCGGCAATAAAAACACTGATTGTTTCAAGCAGTGTTTGTACGTTTTGCATTCGTAGTTCAGAAACTTGATATTGAAGATGAGAGTTCATAATGCTCCTTTTTTAATTGATAAAACCAGATTTACTACTTTACGAACCAACTCTGGATACTTGGTGCGATAATGTTTGTCGTAGTATTGTAGCATGGTGTCATAAAAATGAAACTTGGTGCTTTTGGCGATTTGTTTAGTAGAACCACGAATGCCGGATTTATACTTGTGATGAATGATGCGACAACCGGGATGATAGACAATATGATATTCATTTTCTCTAATTCTTTTACATAAATCCAGATCTTCAGCATACATAAAAAATCTCTCATCAAACAATCCAACCTTTTCAAGAACGGTGCGTTTAATTAACATAGCCGCACCAGAACAAGCGTCGATGGTATGAATTGTTGTCAGATCCTTATAACCCTGATGATATTTGCCAAACCAGCGCGATTGAGGAAAGAGTTTTTCCAGCTTAGAAAAATATGTAAATGAAGTCCATAAATCCGGTTCGCCTCGGTGACAAGCCGGATCGAGTTGGCCATTACTGAATATTACCTGGGGAGTGACTACTGCAACTTTAGGGTGAGATTGAGCAAACTCAATAATGGAATCAAAATGAGATTCCTGTGTCAATTCCATATCTGAATTAAGTAAAAGTACGTAATCGGCTTGGGATTGTCTTAACGCATGATTATTTGCAAAAGCATAACCCTTGTTTTCCGCAAGAACGGAAATTTGCACATCGGGAAAATTTTGACGTACCATCTCTACCGAATCGTCACTACTATTATTATCGACCATAATCACTTTAGTTTGATATTTGGTGGAATTGAGAAAAAAATCCTTCAAGGTTGAAAGTGTTAGCTTCAACCAAAAGCTAGCGTTGTAATTAACGATGATAATATCTAGGGTGATTTTTTTCATTGATTAGTCATTCTATAGTATACTTCGTCCAATTTTTTAGAAATTAAAGGCCAATCATATTGATTCTTGACGAATAATCTTCCATTTTTTCGCAGGGTGTTTCTTAGAGTTGGATTATTAAGTAATTCAATTAGTGCTTGAGCAAAACTTTCCGCATCGTTGCGTACTAAAGCATGAACTCCATGCTCCAGATGTAAGCCTTCCACTGCCGTACTGGTAGCCAGCACCGGTGTGCCAGCGGCTAATGCTTCCAGGATTTTATATCTTGTGCCTTTGCCACTAAAGACCGGAGCCGCTAAAACATGAGCTGATTTGAAAGCGGTTCTAATATCTGGAATGTTACCAATAACTTCAACTCCTTCAGAGTTTTGTAAGGCCAAAATGCTTTTTGAAGGATGGGCTCCTACAATTTTTAATTTTGCCTTTGGCATTTTATTATTAACCAGAGGCCAAACTTCTTTAACTAAAAAATTAACGGCCTCCACGTTTGGCAGCCAACGAAATGTGCCCACGAATAAAATACTTGGGTCTTGAGACTCCTTCCTTGGCATTGCGTCAAACCAAGCGGTATCCACCCCATTGGCAACCACATCAATGGGCGTGTTGTTATTAACGTGTTTTTTGACATAGGCTTGATCCTCGTCGCTCATGACTATGAGTTGCTGACAGTGATTCCAATAATATTGTTCCCAACGTTTAAGCTTGGCAATATCGATGTTTAACAAAGGTTTAATTAAAGGTGAAGCTTTTTCAGCGTAGCTTTCATAACCCAAATACTCAATTGTTTGTTCAGCCAATAAAATCGGCACATGAGTAATTGGCAAGTGAGGCATCATGTAAAAAGTTTCTGCGTGAATTAAATCAAAATTATTTGCCGTTTGAAGTTGCTCAGTGAGATACTTTTTAAGTGAAACCACATGATTTCGGACGACCAAAAAAGGATATGAAGAAAAACCGGTTTTAACAATGTTGTGCAGAGTGAATGGTTTGGCTGAACGTTTAAAGAGTTTGACGTTACAAAATTTCTCTAAATTGGAAGCAAATTGCGCCTCACTTTCATCTTTGATCAAAGCGCAAAGAGTAATATCATGACGACTTGAAAGTTTTTTTAATAAATTATACGTGCGAATCTGACCGCCGCTGTGCAGTGGATAGGGCAAGTAAGGAGTGAGCATTAAAATATTCATAATTTGATTTCTTTAATTATTCTTGATGTTTGATGAGCGAGTGCTCAATAAGTCGATGATAATAAATTGTTCATCTTCATACAGGGTTTGATACTTGTCAATTAAGGCATTAGTCTCTTCATCTCTATTGGTAGAAACATAGTGAGTGGCACCCAACTCAATTTTCTTTTCAATTTCGAAACCTAATGCCCAACCGGGACGATTGAGTTGATATAAAAACATCGTGTCACCCTGAGCCGGAGCAATCACTTTAGCATTTTGTGGAAGAATGGTTTGCGCCATTTTTCCAACCGTCAAGTATTCCCAATGATTAATTTGGTAATATTCCTTAATATATTGAGCGGAAATAAAAACTCCCATTAAAGCCGGTATTCCTATTAAAATCAACTTGGCAATGGTGGATAATTGTTTGCTTTTAAGTAGCCAAATTGTCCCAAGCCAAACAATCATCATTATCACGGCAAAAGTCAGTTCAGAAGCCAATTTCTCCGGATAAAATGCGGATTGTTGAATTCTGCCGTCTATCATACTCCAGCCAAAAATCGCAGTGGCAGAAATTGCCAAAAATGACAGAAAAATCATTCGCTTCAAGATACGATTATTGAAAGAAACAAACCAAGTGTGCCAACCTTTGGCTAGGGTGATCGAGATGATTGGCGTTAACATTGCTTGATAATAATCATGTTGAACATTACCTGTAGCAATAATGCTTAAGTATGCAAGCATGCCCAACCACCAAGATCCGTAAATCAATTTTTCTTTAAAACTTAGGTTAAAAATAGATGCAGTAAAAGCCAACAATCCAAAGTAGCCCAGTTGCAAGCGAATTAATCTTTCAAAAAACAACCATCTGAACCACGACGGCTTGAATCTAATGTCATTACTGTTAAACAACCAATTATTGGCTGGAATGCCACTGGGAAATTGAGCAATCCACCAACGCCACCACATGAGAGGTAATAGAGAGAGGCTTAATAAAAGCCATAAACTCCAATTTTTCCAAAAGTTCCATTTCTCTTGGATGAAAGCGATTGCGATAAAAACAGGATAAATAAATATGGCAAAAGGTTTCATAAGTAAAGCAAAACTTAAAAATAAAATTGAGAAGAATAAATTGAAGATTTTTGTTTGCAGTCGATGCGACTCAAGAACTTTATGCCAGAAAAGCAGGCTACCCAGCATGCCGAAAATCAAATAAGGTTCTGGCAAAACTACTCGATTGTAGTAAATGTTAAAAGGCAAAATCGCAAAAAAAAGTGCGGAAAACAATGCCACACTTCTGCCGGAGATTTTTTTTACTAAGAAGTAGACAAAAGCTGTCGAAATGACTGAAGCAAAAACAGCCATTAATCTTGAAAAGAAAACTACTTCTTGAGAAATATCTGATGGATTAGAAAGTTTAACCAACTGTGCGACAAGCCAGTTGACCACCGGAAATTCAACCATGCGATAACCCTCCGGATTATCCAAACCACTGGCGATGTTGGATAAATCATCATATTTTGGAATTAAAATTGAGTTATCATGTTGAGCAAAATGTCTGGTCACAGAAGCGGTATCCGCTTGACGAAAAGCGTGCCAATCAAGAACAGGATTATTAATACCAAAAATCCTCAAAATGAAGGCCAAAATTAATATCAAGAACAAAAACTTTTCAGTGGAAAGAAGGGAGGATAAAGTTTTCATTGATTATTGATACTTGATTTTTCTTGATTATTCAGCAAATAAATACCCACTAAGATACCAGTCAAGCTCCAATAGGTGAAAGCCACTTTGGAAGCGGCGAAAATATCAATATATAGCGCATTAACCCAGAGACCCGCGGTTAGTGCAATAAAAGCTATGGCAAACCACTTATCCACTTTAGGTATAAAAGAGTTTTTGAGCAAACTAATGGCTAGCCAAACCGCATAAATCATGAGGCCGTAAAAAGTAACGAAGCCAAAAGCACCCGTTTCACCTATAGTCCTTAAAAAGTTGTTATCAGTGCTTTCCGCTTCGGTGAATTGTCCAATCGCCTCTTTGGTGAGCGTGGCATAACCACTGCCTAGTAATGGATTGGTGTAATATCCTTGCAGGGCTCTTGGCCATAACGTGTCCAAACGAATTCCCAGTGACAAGCCAAATTTTAATGCGGAATCCGAGTATTCTCTGGGTTTTTCAATCGTTGAATAAATGGTTGTGCCATCGGCACTGCTGGTGGCGATTTGAATATAATCTGGTGTTTCCAGGGTCACATCACTGGGTTTGACCGGTGTTGGCAGAGTATCGGCCGGTAAAACGGGAGGAGAGGTTTGTTGATCAATTAAAGAGATTTCAACAGCATTGTCCGGTTTTTTGGCGGCTAAAAACTGATCGGGGTTCATTAAAAATGCCAAAGCATCTTTTCGGCGCGCATTTAAGTAATGAAATTGTTCAACTGCATAAAGCTCGAATTGCCTATATGGTTGTGCGATTGTCGGATAACTATCAATTACTTGAACTAGGCGCGAATACATATTATCACCGTAAATTAGGAGTAAAGAAGTATTGATAAGAATGAAAACTATGAACAACTTTATGAAGTTAAAAATCTTACCACTCCATTTTTGACTGGAACTTACTGCTCCGTACACAAGTAAAATCAAGCCGGCCAGTAAATATCCGGCATAAGAAGTGCGAGCCGCTGTCATGATTAATAACCACAAACCGAAGAAATAAACAAAATAGACACTGTAACGAGTCAACCTTTTGGTTTGATTCATGGCAAAAGCAAAAACAATCGTTAATGTTGCGAGTAAGTAACCTCCCAAATCATAATGACCGCCAAAAGTTGATTGTACTCTGGCGTGCTCAGTCAAAACCAAACGCACACCTTTGGCAAATTCTCTATTCATGGTGGAATAAACAGGCCAATAACGATATTTTTGGCCATAACCATAAATGGTTACAGCTAAAACCACTCCCACAATCACCCAGAGTAAAATCCAAAAATCTCTTCGTTTTTTGATGGCGGAAACAACAATCAAATATATGGAAAAGTATTCTAAATATCGAAAATAATGCAACAAAGATTTGCCAATATGCAAAGGTTCGGCGGGGATGGTTTGAGAAATGACCACCGCTGAAAAAGTGGAAAGTAGTCCCACCACAGCGTAGGCAAGAATGGGCACGAATAATGGAGTGCGCCACTTAATTTTTTTGCGAATTACTTGAATTAGCCAAATAATTAAGCCAATACCGACAAAAACATCTTCCAATCTCAAACGTACTTGATATCCTTCAATTAATTCGGCCAAGGGAATTTTTGGATATAGAGGAATAAAAATGATTAAAAAGCTGGCAGTAATTAATAAAATGTTGTCGTCTAACCACGAAAAAAATTTCCGCCATGAAAATGAGTTTAATTTGGAAAATTTGTTTTTCATATTAAAAAATATTGTGAAGCGGATCTATTTTCAATGAACATTAAGCCTATAATTTAAATGAATCATCTTCTTACATCTTTGTTTTATCATGTCATTCGTTGATAAGATTTGTCGCATAATAACAACATGATTTCTTTTATTCATGTTCTTATTGCGCGACAACCCTATTTACTTAAAAAATAAAAAGATAGTCTATCACAATACGAATACATTTTAGCATGATGGATACTCCAATGAATAGGATGTACAATAAGCTCACTCATATGCATAATGCTTTAAAAACTTCTTTAATCATGATTAAAATCGGCGGGTCATTAATCACCGATAAATCTAAACCTTCCACTGCAAATGTAGATGAAATTGACAACTGTTGGCTACAAATAAAAAAAGCTCTGGAACTTAACTCCGATCTAAAAATTATTTTAGCTCACGGTCAGGGTAGTTTTGCTCATTTTCCGGCAAAAAAATATCAATTATCCAGTGGTTTGAATGCTCATCCCGATGGAAAATTTGGTTTAAGTATCACTACTCAGGAAGTAAGAAATTTACATCAAATAGTGCTGGAACGAGCTCTGAAACTGAATTTGCCGGTTACTTCATTTTTTTGTTCAAATTTAGCTCTGTTAAAAAATGGGGAAACCGTCTTTTTTCAGACTGAAATTATAGAGCAAGCTCTAGACTTATCATTTATTCCGGTCACAACCGGAGATGTAATTTTTGATCAAGAAAAAGGTTGTTCAATTTGGTCAGCCGACAAAATTTTACCGGAGCTGACTCAATCATTGATTAAGAAAAATTACCAAATTGATAAATTTATTCATGTCACTCAAACACCCGGAGTTTACAAAAAATTTGAAGAACCTCAAAAGGGTGTTTTCAAAACAATTACTCCAAGTCAATTAACTCAAATTAGCTCAAGTTTAAGCGCTTCTCATTTAACCGATGTCACAGGTGGCATGAAAGAAAAAGTGGATCAATTGGCTAAATTGGCTCAACAAGGTTTTGAAAGCGTCATTCTTAATCCTCAAAACAATAACCTTCTCAACGAATTAATTTATCATCACAGTGATGGAACAAGAATTTTACCGGATTGATTGAGCGATTTCTTTATATAAATCACTAAATTGAGTATTGCCTAAGATTTTGTAAATAAATTGTCGGCTATGAGCAGCTAATTTAAGCAAAAAAACGGCTGTTCCTGCCATGAAGGGTGAAAAATGAGTCCGACAAACATAAAGAAGTGAGGAAAATTCTGCTTTACGGGCCGATAATTTAGAGGAACTGGCACTTCCCAGGTGAATTACCTGAGCGTTTTTAACAATATACGAGTTGTAACCCTTTTTGCGAGCTCTCCAACAATACTCAATATCTTCAGCATACATAAAAATTTGTTCATCCAACGTGCCGGCTTGAATAATCACTTGCGAGGGAATGAGTAATGCTGTGCCTGCTACCCAACCTTTTTTGGTTAAATCGCGTTTCAGTTTGGTACTGCGTTTACCAGTATGCTGAATGGAAGGGACAAAACGACCCACGAATGGTAAGTCATCAAGCATTAAAGCAAAACCCAATAGCGAAAAGAGATTCGGTAAATCACCCCCCTGAGGTTGATATGATTGATCGGTGTTAAGCAAAGACGCAGATAACAAAGCTGGTTTTTCTAGAGATTGAGCAGTTTCGATCAGGACGGATAGGGTTTTTTTACCCACCAACGTATCGCTATTAAGCAAAAATAGATACTTACCTTTCGCTAACATAATACCTTGATTATTGGCGGCGGAAAATCCAGTGTTGATTATATTTCCTAAAACCTGATACTTAATTCCGGCTTCACTCAAGGTTTTTTTTGCTAAATTGACTGTGTTGTCACCGGAGGCGTTATCCACCACTATAACTTCAATTTGTTCAAGTAAGATAGGATAAGATTTGGTAGCGCGAATAATGGAATTTAAACAGGCCAAGGTCAAATCCTCTGTGTTGTAAGAAACAATAATGATGGACAATATTGGTGTGTGTGTTGACATGAATGATTATTGAAACCAACGTGCGCGACCTAGACGATAGTTATAATTTTGACTTCCTCTTTCTCCAATCGGTTTGGCCGGTATTCCGGCCACAATTTGATGCTTGTCTACGGATTTGGTCACCACCGCTCCGGCGGCGACAATCGCACCCTGACCAATTTTTACTCCGGGTAAAATAATTGCTCTAGGTCCTATAAAAACATAGTCTTCAATTACAACAGCCGATTCCTGAGCTATAAATTGAGGGTGATGAATGTCATGCTGACTGGTCCAGATCATGACTTGAGAGGCAATATCCACGTGATTGCCAATCAGCAACTCGCCCTTGGAGTTGGGGAGTTGACGTCTGCCATCCAGAACCGCTTGTTCGCCAATAATGCTGTCTTGACCAATTCTTATGTGTCGAGGATCATAAATTCTAGCACCCATGTGTAATGTTGAGCCTTGGGCGATTTTCATGCCGGAAAGTCGATAAAAAAAACGTCGCACATGATGACTGGGAATATTTCCTACAAACCACCATAAAAAACCGGTGACAAACTCTAACCAAATTGTTTTTAAGCGTCGTAGAATTTTTTCTATCATAAATTTTTTTCTTAAGCTAAGACATTAAGCAGTTAATTTATCAGAGCATTTGAAAAGATAATATTTTCAGTCACGCTCGTCAATTAAGTTTATCATAAATACCCGTAAGATTACTAAATAGACTTGTCGCAAAATATGAACAAAGAGCCGTGATATTATTGCGCGACAAGTCTAATATCGTCCGGCACAGGCAAGTTACAATGTAAATAGGCATTTTTTGTGGCTACTCTACCCTGGTTCGTTCTTTTAATTAAACCTTGTTGAAGTAGGTATGGTTCTATCACTTCCTCTATAGTAATTTGATCCTCACTGAGAGCGGCGCCAAGAGTGGAAATGCCGACCGGTCCACCGGCATATTTTTCAATCAAAATATGTAAATACTTTCGATCATTATCGTCTAATCCAAGTTTGTCTATAGATTGAAAATCCAAAGCTGTTTGCACAAGAGTTGGTGAGATAGATAATTGAGTGACTTGAGCATAATCGCGTACTCTCTTAAGAAGTTTTAGTGCAATACGTGGTGTGCCTCTAGCTCTTCTGGCAATTGCCAATGCGCTTTCATCGTCCAGTTCTACTTCCAAACGAGAACCTCCTTGTTTGACAATCGTCATTAATGCATCTGGTTTGTAATAATCCAAGCGATGAATAATGCCAAAGCGATCGCGAAATGGACCTGCCAACAAGCCGAATCGAGTGGTGGCTCCCACCAAAGTGAAGCGAGGCACATCGATGCGCAAAGTTCGAGCGGCCGGGCCTTTGCCAATGACAATGTCCAGAGCAAAATCCTCCATGGCCGTATATAAAGTTTCTTCCACCGCTTTGGGCAAGCGATGAATTTCGTCAATAAAAAGTACGTCACCCGGTTCTAAATTTGTGAGAATAGCGGCTAAATCACCGCTTTTGGTTAAAGCGGTGCCCGAAGAAGTGCGCAGTTGCGCTCCCATTTCTTTGGCAATTAAGTAACAAAGTGTTGTTTTACCCAACCCCGGTGGTCCATAAAACAACGAGTGGTCCATAGCTTCACTGCGACTTTTAGCGGCGGTGATGGCAATATGCAAACTTTTTTTGATTGAATCTTGGCCTAAGAATTCATCCCAAGAGCTGGCGCGCAGGGACGAAAAAAGCACTTCGTCTTCTGCTGTATCTGGAATTGCTTGAACAATATTTTTTTTCATAATATTCATTACTTGCGACGTGTACCCAAAATTTTTAAGGCCTGGGTAATTTGCTGAGATGTTGATAGTGTTTGATCATCAATTTGTGATAGGGCTTTAACAATATCTGTATCAATAAAGCCCAGGCTTCTTAAAGCTTGACCAACTTCGGATTGTTCAATTCGAGTGGAAAGTTCCAGATCAAAGCTTGAGCCCAACTTGGGTGCCAGCTCAATAATGATTTTTTGAGCGTTTTTCTTGCCTAATCTGGGAATTGCGGTGAAAAATGCCAAATCCGCTTGTTGAACAGCTACGATGACTTCATTGATACCTTGATTGGTAATAGCCAAAGCCGTGCGAGGGCCAATACCGGAAACTCCCAAGAGGGCGATAAATAATTGCTTTTCCTGAGTGGAGAGAAAACCGAAAAGTTGTAAAACATCTTCTTTAACCAACGTATAGATTTCCAATGTTCGCTCTTGTCCGTTTTCCAGCTTGGCGAGGTTTTGCGCTCCCAAAAAAACTTCATAACCTACTCCGCCAACCAAGCACAGCACGCTTGCGGATTGTTTTTCAATGATACCGGTTAATCGACCAATCATAACTTGAGTTATGCCAGAGTTTGAGTGGAAACGCAAGTGGGTGATAAATAATAATCTGAAAAAATGATCTCGACTTATCTCTCAAGTGACATGTCTAATATCTGATTTTGAACTTGAACAATTAGTCAATAATCACTTGTTTTAAAGCCATACATAAAAGCTCAGAAAAAAAAAATCAAGTTCTAATTAAATCGATTCTCAATCGCACATGAGCGGTGACCACTGCTCCAATGGCATCCATGGCATCATCAATAATGACTTGATTTGGTAACTTAATTTGCATGCGAATCGCTCTTTCCAATTCTTGTTTACTGGCTCTACCAGAACCAGTCACCGCTTGTTTGATTTCCAATGGAGTATATTCAAGAATATCCATATTGTTTTGCAAAAAGGGTGAGAGGATAACTCCTCTGGCTTGGGCAACAGCTAATGCGGTTTTCTGATTTTTCGCAAAAAAGACCGACTCGATACTGAGATATTGTGGCCGATGATTATTCACTAATGACGAGATCTCTTGAGAAATATGCGTCAACCTTCCCATCATGTTATCTTCTTTGGAAGATGTAATGCAACCAAAATCTATAATGCTCAACTTTGATTGTTCAACCAAACCGATCGCCCATCCAACTCTATCATAACCCGGATCTATACCGACAATTTTGTATGAAGTTGATGATGAATGAGTTAACATAAATGGTCAAAATGCTTTTTAATTGTTCACCGATTTAATTAGACTTGTCGCGCAATAAAAACACGATTTCTTGGTAAAATTTATTCATATTCTTATTGCGTGTCAACTCTAATGCTTAGTGAATGCTAGACTCAATCTTCTCAAGAATGAATTTCGCGCAACTGTGAAACCAAAATTTTAGCCGATTCATCCCAAGAAAATTTATTTGCTTGATTAAAACCTAATTTTTTCAACGAGCGTTTTTCACCTGTTGTGAGCCATAAAGCTTGGTTCAAAGCACGAGTCAAATGCGTAGCGGAATTTTTTTTGATAATGATGCCGGCCGGACCGCAAACTTCCGGTAAGCTGGCTACATTGCTCACAATGGGTATAGTTCCCAATTGCAAGGCTTCTAAGACGGGAATACCAAAACCTTCGGCCTCGCCCACGGCAATCAATGCTTGAGCCTTTTTTAATAATCCCAACTTCAGTTCGTCATCAATAAAATTGGTCAAATGAATTTGTTTTTCGAATGGTGATTGCTTAACTCGATCAACCGTGGATTGTGCCAGCCATCCCACTTTGCCCACAATAATTAAATGTGGTTCTGCTAGTTTAGTTTTTGTTCTATATCCGCCACTCTCTTTTTTTTGAGATAATTCTTCATTTAATGAGTCAAAAGCATCTATTAAAGTGATAATTCTTTTTCTGGGTTGAATGGTGCCAATGTGAATAAAAAAAGGCGCATCTTTAACACCAATCTTATGCAAATAACGATTGGTACTGGACGTGGCGAGTGGATTTAAATCCAAACAACCCGGATAGGCAACAAAAGTTTTTCCGGCCGAAGATGGATAATATTTATTCACACTCTCTTGAGTGGCTTGACTGATGCAGAGCACTTTGCGAGCATGATTAACACTGTATTTTGTCCAGTGACGCAGTTGTGTGCGATCGAACCAATTAAATTCCAAAGGGTGAGAAAGATAGGCAGTGTCCATAACACTTGAAATGTAGGGTTTGGGGCAGGATCTGGGAGCATAATGGCCGGGGGTAAAAAATACATCAAATTTGTCTTGATGGGCATAAAGATATTGAGGTAAAGCCCATTGCGTCCAAAATTTTTGAGGCTTAACCACGTGATAGCGCCAATTAGCATTGCTCTTGGGCATATCCTCAACCGGTGGGGATGACAATAAAATTTTAAACTTGTGAGAAAGACTGTGCGTTTTAAGTGCCTTAATCAATTCGTAGGCAAAGACATTACTGCCCACTCGCTCGCGAGTGTTTGCTTCATTACCGTCGATCCAAATTCTTAAAGCTTGCATAAGAAAAATGAAGATTAAGTGATTATTTCTGTTTAATTTCAGCAGCTTTATCCATTAAAGCTTGTGCATAAACAGCTTCAGTTTGAGCCGCTGCGCTGGACCATGAAAACATATGCTGGCGAATAATCATTTTTCTTCTTCTGGTGTCTTTTTCTGATTCGGATTCATTAAGCAATTTTTCCAAACCCAGTTTAATTTCATCGATTTGATTGGGATCTATTAACTCGGCGGCGTTACCGGCAATTTCCGGCATACTGGAACAATTGGAAGTTAAGACACTGGTACCAAAGTAAAATGCTTCTAAAATTGGCAGGCCAAAACCTTCATATAAAGAAGGATATGCAAAAACTTGAGCATTAGTATATAAAACAGCTAATTCTAAGTCGGTGACTTTACCTAAAAAATGTAAGCCCGAAATTTTATTCAAATGTGTCCCCTGACTGGTGGCATCCCAACCGGCTTCACCGGCAATCACCAAATCCACATCTTTGGCTAAAGGTTGCCAGGCTTCAATTAATCTTAATAGATTCTTTCTAGGCTCACGCGTCCCCACGGACAAAATGTAAGGTCTAGTGAGATTTAATTTTTTGACAGCTTCTTCCAGTACTTCTTCGGTTAGCTGATGGCTGATACTTACTACTTCTTGAGGTAAAGCTTCATAGATAACGTGAACTTTGTCTGGGGGATATTCTAGCCTTGAGATAATGTCATGACGAGTGGCTCGACTCACAGCAATCAAGTGAGCTTGTCTTTCTTTGAGTAGTTTCCAAGATCTTTGATGCATTTTTTTTAACTTGGGATGAGCCGTTTCCGGAAAGATTAACATAGCCAAATCATGAACGGTTGAAACCAGTGGTAAATCCTTATCCGGTGGTTGAATCCAGTCCCAACTGTGAAAAACATCAATGGTTGGCAAAGTGGAGCGCAACTTGGGAAAAGCCAATTTATTCCACATGAAGTTGTAAAGACTGGGTGGATAGGATTGCAATACGATTTCGGTTTTGGTCTTGGCGGAAGTTTTGAGTTCTTTGGCAATTTCTTCCAGGTGTGATCGACCTCTTAACGCCGAACCATAAAGAGTGTAACGATGTCCGGGTCTTTGAAGAAGAGCTCTGGTTAAATTGGTGGTGTAGCGAGAGACTCCACGATCATACAAGCTGGCTGTGATATCAATTCCCACGTGCATATGTTAAGCGTATCATGTGCGCAGTTTCCAGCATAGCGGAAGTTTCCCGCTTGCGATTTCTGTCAAGCCTCGCATAATACACATTATGACAGAACTTAACAAGATGCGAACCGTATTGATTACTGGTGGAGCCGGGTTTATTGGCTCTCATTTGTGCGAGGTTTTACTTTTCAACAATTGGCGGGTGATCGCGGTAGATAATTTTATTTCCGGTACTCAACAAAATGTTGCATCATTTGTTAATCATCCTTATTTTTCCTTAATTGAAGCCGATGTCACAAAACCGGTGAACAGTTGGCTTCCACAAAATACCCGGTTGGATGCGATTTTGCACTTTGCTTCTTTAGCCAGTCCGCCTCTTTATCAAAAACATCCTTTGGAAACCATAGAAGTCAATACTGTGGCTACAAAAAATCTTTTAGAATACCTGTTTCAAAATTCACCTCAGGGCACATTTCTTTTTGCTGGCACTTCGGAAGTATACGGCGATCCTTTAGTTCATCCCCAGCCGGAGAGTTATTGGGGTAATGTTAATCCAAATGGCGTACGTTCTTGTTATGATGAAAGCAAACGGTTGGGGGAAACTTTATGTGGAGAATATTATCGACAATTTGGTTTGGATACACGCATTGTTCGCATATTTAATACCTACGGCCCCAGAATGCATCCCCAAGATGGTCGAATTATTCCCAATCTAATAATGGCCGGTTTAAATCGGGAACCGTTGCCAATTTATGGTGATGGTTCTCAGACCCGCTCATATTGTTATGTGGATGATTTAGTGAGTGGTATTATGACATTTTTGACCAAACCTAATCTGGCAGGAGAAACTATTAATCTTGGTAATCCTGAAGAATTTTCTGCTTTGGAAACCGGCAAAATTATTTGGCAGTTAATTAATCCCAATCAAGAAATGAAAGTTCATTATCATCCCCTCCCCAAAGATGATCCCAGCAAACGTAGGCCGGATATTACCAAAGCTAACAAATTGCTTGATTGGAACCCAAAAATTTCTTTTGAAGAAGGTGTGTCTAAAACCATTAGTTATTTTAACCAACCTTCCTTAAAGCCCCAACCGTAAGATCGCTTATGGATGAAGAACCACTAGGTAGTAGTGCAAGTTCTCTTGTAACAAATTAAAAAGCCGAGCCTAAGCTCGTGGGATGTTTAAAACTTTCCCGAAAACTTAGGCAGAATATTTTATTCTGTTAATCCTCAAAATATAGCGTTCACAAAACAGAATGACGCTTTTCTATCGAATGCTCGATTTGGTTATGAAGCAGTTTATTCTGAAATTTGATTTTGACAGAGCTATAGACAAAAATCTATTGTCTTTTCGGACAAAAGACCTATTACGTAACTAATTTTGTGTAATGATTTATAGCTCTTTCAAAACGAAATGGCGATTCTTTACTAACTCAATTAGACAGGCAAGAGTTAAGTATATGAAATTTGCATTTTGATTTTGAATTTGCTGTATTTAGCGGATAGACTTTTCGCGCAATAATTACGCGATCGAGATAAAATCTTAAATCAGTCGACGTCTATTTTGCTGGAGCCACTCTGGCAGGATGTGCCAACTCGATTTTATTCTTCTGAAATGCTTCCAAAATGTCGCTCAAAATTTCTCTTTTTGTGACAATAAAATTGGATTTTTGCACCCAACCTCGCACTGCAATTGTAATAATATCTCCTTCCGTTGAGAGAATTACCACTTGAGGCGGATCCGGTTCGTGTAAAACATTTTCATGTACTTTAACAATTGATTCTGCCAGTTGCAGGGCTTTGTCGATGTTTTGTTTATAAGATAGCTGAAGTTTAAGATCAATGCGTCTTTGCATTTCTCGACTGAAGTTTTGAATGGGTTGAGTCATAAGCAAACTATTGGGAATAAGAATGGTTCGATTATCAAAGGTATTAATGGTGGTATGAAATAATTCTATTTTCTTGACCGTACCCTCAAAAGTTTGCACGGTAATAAAATCACCTACTTGAATTGGTTTATTAAGTAAAATTAAAACTCCACTGGCTACATTGCTCATGCTTCCTTGCAAAGCTAAACCCACAGCCAGCGATAAACCTCCCAAAACTGCAATAAAAGATGTGGTCGCAAAACCCCAGATTGAGAATGTTGCGAATAACAAAATGATATAAAGAAAAACCCGGATGAGCGAAAAAATGAAACTGCTAATGCTGGGATCCAAATTATCCAATTTTCCAATTTTGGTGGTGATTTTGTCCGAGTGACGAATCAGTTTTAAACCCACTAATAAAACAATCGAACCAATTAAAAAACGAATTATGAAAATAAACAATAAATCACCCAGCGATTGCACGTTTGCCACCCAGGGTAAAACTTGCGTCACCTCTTGAGCAGAAGCTGTTGCCGTATCTCTAATTACATTATTCAAAAGAGGATTAGTGTTCATATGTGTGGGTCGGTTAAGATGCTACAAAAAAAGGGTTTCGCAAAGTATGACATCTTCTACTTATTGAAAAATATCAACATGGTTTCTTTAGTCATGTTCTCATTGCATGACAAGTCTATCATTATGCAACAACTTTAATTTTAACATGATTAAACTATCAATTCATGTCAGTGTTTTACTGAATTGATTAAATTATGTTCTTCAACTAGATTTTCAAGAGTGGCCATTCACCAAACTCTTTGCGATGAGCAAAAAGCGCCCAAATGATAGTTAAAATTAATAAAAATATCTGAGCGGATAGTCTGGCAATACCCACACTTAAAATACCAAAGCCGGGTGCTAAAGAGAAAATTAATCCCACAATAATGAGTAATTGTAGTAATGAGGAGATTGAAAAATAGGCCGGAGAGTTGTAGCGAAAAAATAGAGAACTAAAACCGACCATGCCAATACTCAAACCCGCCGAAATTAATAACAGTTGCAAGGTGGCGGTGGCGGGTAAATAGGCGGTGCCGACGGTGATGAGGAGTAAAATTTCGGCAAAAAATGGTAACAGAATGGAACCACTCAAGCAAAGCAGTAAAAATAGCAAGGCTTTCTTCCAGTAATAATTTAAATCTTGTTCATTTTGTAAAGCCGCTACTCTGGGAATTAAAACTCCCGCCAAAGAAAAACCTACCATCATGACAAACATGGCCAGTCTTACTCCCGCCCCCAGGTGTCCAACTTCTTCCGCCGTTAGTAACGCTGAAACCAATACCACATCAATATTTTGTACCAACGCCTGATTAATACCGGCAAACCAGTTGTTAAATGCCATTGCTTTAGTTGAGTTCAATAAATTTTTCCAGACCGCGGTTTGCGGATTGAATCTTAAGTACTTAGGCAGAACTTTAAAATAAAAAAAATAAGCCGGCAAAGGAGCGATTAAATAGGCGGATAAAGAAGGAACAGCCAAACCATATTGAGTTATCCAAATTAAGCCACCCAAAATCATTTTGATACCGGCTTGGGTTAAGTTGCCAATAACCGCTAATTGAATTTTGAGTAAAGCTATGGCCATGGTGGCCAAATGATCAAAAATTAGGGTAATGGGCGTGAGCCAAACTACCGCAATGATTAAAACAACTGGTACGTGCAAAATTTTGGCTAAGACCGAGCTGAAAACAGTAAAAATAAGCGCCACGATGACAGCCAGAAATATTTTGATAACAAAGGTGCTCCAAAAGAAGTTATTTCTCTCCCTATCATCTTGGGCAATGGGAATATACTTAAGTAAAACAGCCGACCAACCTCCCTCGGTGACTCGGGAAATAATTAACATTAAAGAAAAACCTACGGAAAGCAGGCCAAACTCAATCGGTCCCAAAGTTCGCGAAAAAAGTATTAAAGCCAAACCACTTAGAGCGGTTGCCAAAGTGTTTCCTATTACGGAAAAACCCGCATCTTTTAAAACCGGTTGAGAACGATAGTAATCTATCCAGGCTAAAACGTGTTTCTTGATCATAAAAACTTTATCTATTTCAACTGACACCGATCATTTTAATATATATGATTTTTTAATCTTTCCCTACTCTTTCATCTTTGCCGAAGCGGTAGCCATAAATAACCAAGCTGTTGTCGGTTCCTCAATTAAAGTGGTGATATATTGACGTTCGCCGAATTGTTCCAACTCCCAACTGGTTATCTTTGCATCATCAATACTTGGGTCTTGAGCTATCCATATTAAATATTTTGCTTGACTGTATTGATCCGCACCAACCGGCTTGAATCCCAAAACGGTTAAAAAGTAACGATAATCATAGCCAAGAGGAGCCAAGTTTGTTTCTCTGGTAACAAAAACGGAAAATGGTTGGGTATGCAATAATTCATTCACTCCTGCTTGAGAAATAGCCACGGCGGTATCGCGAATTAAAGAAATGGGTCTAACAGAATTGGCAAAAAAATGTGGCGAATGATAAAGATTAAAAGCAGTAATTATTACAAAAATACCGGTCGTCATCACTTGCCACCAAGCCGGTTTGATTTTGGCAAACCAAGCCAACCAAACCAAGTGAATCAAAACAAGAAGAGGGAAAAAATAATGCATGGCCACTTGACTGCGAGCCAAGAAAATTAACAACAAGGTAGACAAAAGAGCACTGGAAGCCAAGTGTGTTAGTCGGGTTGCGTCATCATCAATTAAGAGTTGTCTGGGATTTCTCACAAAATAAATGATTCCAATGACCAAACCCATCCAAGCCAGCGAAAACCAAGGATCAATCAGTTTTAGGATGACCATGAAATTTTCCCAAGGATTAGCGGAAGTGCTGGGGGCATTGACCAAGTTGGTGTTTTGTGTAAAGGCTTGGTAGGATTTGTCAATAAAAGTGTTTTTTAGTTGCACGAAATCATGTTTTACTTCAAAAAGTAAGAATGGCGCGAAACTCACAAAAAAACCAAGACCAAAAATAAAAGATTTAAAGAGTATTGTTTTAAAATCAGTTTTCATCTTAAACCGATTAATGAATGATCCTGACAACCATAAAGGTAATAAAATACTTAAGACAATAAAGTGAAAATTGACAATTATTCCCCATAAAAATCCGTAAACTAACAACCATTTAAATTTTTTTCGCCAAAACCAAGACCAAGAAATGATCAGAAGTGGTAAAAATGCCACATAACTAAAGGCATTTCCGGGTTGGCGTATGGAAAAAAAGAGGTATGGGGTTAAACCAATAAAATAGATAGCCAAACTGGCAAAAAACAAACCGGTTTTCCAAAGTTTCATGATCATTATTCCGGCTAAAACCAACGCCAACCAAGCAATGAAAACGTTGGCAAAAATGAGTGATTCGGGAAACATTGGCCAAAATTTAACTAGGGGTGCGTACAAATAGTAATAATATGGTCCGGCATGTATGCCGCCAAAGGAAAGTTTCGGGCCAAGTAGTCTTAAATCGCCACCGGCAATAGCCCGCATGTCAATTAGGTCGCGCCCAAAATCTTGATCCATGCTGTAGGCGGAAGTAACATTGTGCAAACCAAGCATGAGAAGTGGCCACAACAATATAGGTAATAGCCACACTTTTTGGTTAATTTTTTCTAGAATACTCATTATTCAATCCTATCATGCTTCAATCACCACGTTTTAAAGAGTGAGCAAAAGCTTTTATTACTCCCCAAGCGTTTCTCGCTCTCTCTGTTAATATTTGAAATCCATAATCTTTCCAGGTTTGGTTATCTGTATAACTAAGAATAATTCTCCACCAATTAATAAAATCCAACCAAGTTTTGCGCCAACTTAACAATTGCCTGCTTGTTTGTTGGCCATAGTGAATGATTTTAATTTTAGGATTAACATATATTTGCCAATTTTCTTTCTTCATTCTTAATTAACTCCTCTACCATAATTACATATTTGGTTGCCACATTGCAAGTTTTGGCTTTCTGTTTCTTTATTGTACTCAGCTTCGGTTTTCCCTTCCAATGAAACATAAATTTGATAATTTTCACCATCTGAAATATATAAGTAGCTTCGACCATCTTTATATGATGGATCGCGCGGAAGTGTTGGCATATTTTCAAAATTTGACTGCCCCCACTCACAAGCGTTGGCATTTACTGGGCGATTTGAATAAGAATGTAGAATCGGATCTTGGCCGTTAAAGCAACCCACTATTTTGCCATCTTCACTTGATAGGGGATAGGTACCGTATTTTGCTAAATAC
>CAZTME010000010.1:0-19483 GCA_964614795.1 uncultured Pseudomonadales bacterium
GACGGGGGAGCGCACAACCGGTGGAGCATGTGGTTTAATTCGATACGAAGCGAAAAACCTTACCCGGGTTTGACATGTACCTGCACGGTCATGGAAACATGATCTTCTTCGAGAGTGGTACACAGGTGATGCATGGCTGTCGTCAGCTCGTGTCGTGAGACGTCCACTTAAGTGTGGTAACGAGCGCAACCCTTGCTGTCAGTTACAAGTGTCTGACAGAACTGCCCCCGCTCTGCGGGGGAGGAAGGAGAGGACGACGTCAAGTCAGCATGTCCCTTACATCCAGGGCTACACACATCCTACAATGGAGCCGACAACGGGTCGCGACGGAGTAATCCTGAGCCAATCCTAATAAACGGCTCCTCAGTTCAGATTGAGGGCTGCAATCCGCCCTCATGAAGCCGGAATCGGTAGTAATCGCAAATCAGCAGGTTGCGGTGAATACGTTCTCGCTCCTTGTACACACTGCCCGTCAAGCCAGCAAAGTCAGTAGCGCCCGAAGCGGGTGACCCTTACCCTCACGGGAGGGGCCCTTCTACGGCGAGATTGGCGATGAGGACTAAGTCGTAACAAGGTATCTGTACTGGAAGGTGCAGATGGATCACCTCCTTTCTAAGGAGGGGGAAGAGATTTCACGACTCTCTCTCCCATGAGCTTAATGGCTCATGAACCTATTTAAAATCCCATGGACGTGTGCCTGGGTCGGGGCTCTTGCCACCGTGTTTGTTTCAGAAAAAAACCACCACAAACTGGTGGTTTTTTTGTGTAGAAAACATACGAGATCAAATGGATCGTGTTATTATTGTGTGACAAGTCTAATAGTTTGATGGAAGTATATTTTTTGTTAACCCAAGTTAAAAAAAGTATTAAAACTGACTCATAACTGACTCGAAATTCAAATTTTAATCGAATATGCAATTAATAAGAGATTGGACTAATAAATCAAGAAAAAAACTTACTCATGAGAAACGGCATGTTTATGCAATTTATGCATTGTCTTTGATATTGATTACCTTTGGTATTTTTTTCAGATTTTGGCATTTATCCGACATTCCCTTGTTTTATTATCATGATGAAATGGATCATGTAATTACCGGCGAGGCAATTGCGCGTTTTGGCACCGATATTTCAGGAAATTGGAGTCCATGGCAATTAAAACCATTGAGGACTCTTAATTACACTGCCGAATTAAATGCCATTTGGCATGCATTAGCACAATTATTTTTTGGCTTTGGCTATCAGTCCGGACATATTCCTAATGCATTTTTTGGTTTTGCCAGTGCAATTTTGGCTAGTTATTTACTTTTTTTGATTTTTAAAAATAAATTGTTATTTTGGTTAAGTTTGGGAATATTTTTAACTAATCCACTTATGATTCATTTGTCTAGAACCGCCTACGAAACTGTAATTTCAACTTTTTTTCAATTAGTAATGATTACAGGTATTTTCCAATCACTAAAAATGTTGAAAAATAAAGAAAAATTCAAATATAATCGAAAAGAATTAGTTAAATTAATTGCTTATGTTTTATTGATTGTAATTGGGGCATTTTTTGCCTATTTTTCATATCATGGCGCAAAATTTACTGTATTGATTATTCTTTTATCATCAGCAATATTTTCTTTTTATGCGATTTCTTTTAAGAAAGCATCAATCTTCAGTTTAGGATTAATTATAATTTTCATCGGTCTCTTTTCATTCTCAATTCATCAAAGCAACATGGGTTATTACGGAGAAAGAGATCAAGATTTATTTTGGAATTCTGAAGTGATTGAAAAACAAATCAATGAAAATAGAAGAGTTTCACTTAATTATCCAGCTCAATTGATGTTTGAAAATAAATTCATTGGCTACATTCAAACAATTATTAAAAAATATTTTATGGTTTATGATTTTGAGCGCCTAACTGCGCATGGAATGGAGTCTGGTCTTCAATTTTCGCTCGCAGTTCATGGATTTTTTTATATCTCAACCATTCTGTTTTTAATTTTTGGAATCATCTATATTTTTCAAAAGTGTGGCTACAAAGGTTTAATTGCAATTTTCTTTTTATTATTAATCACTCCAGTAGCTTCAATCATCAATAGTGGCGATCAATCTATCATGAGAAGTACATTGTCTTACTTTATAATTCTTGGAGTTTCATCAATTGGCTTGTGGTCGATTGTTTATGAATTAAAAAATAGGAAAAATATCTTTTCACTAATCTCGATAATAATAGTAATTTCCATTCTATCAATAGAATTAATCTTTTTCTCATATAAATATTTTTCTAGATACCCACTAGTTTCGGTAAACAATCACTATTTTAATGAAGAGCTTTTAGCCGGCTATGTCAAACAAGCACAAGATGATATCTATATTATTGCAGACACACCATACAGTCGATCGAGATCAATTTTAAGCGTCAACGGATTAATGCCGAATTTATCTAAAGAACAAAGAGAGCAGTTTGCTATCAATAATTTGGAAACATATGATTTGGGAGATGTCACCGTCACTCAAGTTTGTCCAAATTTCGATCTCATAAAAAATCAAACATTAATCGTTGAATTAATAAAAAGCGAAGAATGTAAAGCCAAGGATTGGGTTGCAACTCAATCTGCCTCTCGTTTTGTCTCACTTAGCTCACCCTTGGATAGTGGAACTCTTTATTATGTTTTAAATGACAAGTTATGTAGCGAATTTGCACCTAATGATTTTGTATATACCAAATCTTTGAATATGTATAATCCTGCTGAAATTACTAAAGAGGAATTCTGCACAACATGGGTGGCTAAACCATAGTTTTATTAGCACTCGCTCTTGACAACTGCTAGTTAAAGTGGTTAAATTGTTTTCCATGAACAACAATAATTTTACTAACAAATCACTAGAAGCGTTGCAATCTGCCATGCAAATGGCGGGTGAGTTGCATCACGCGCAGTTAACAATTTGGCATTTAGGCTCTGCGTTGATTTCTCAACCCGGAGGGATAGTATCACAAATTTTAGAAGCTCAAAAAATAACTGATCAAGAAGTTCTAAACATAATTCGAAATGAACTCGAAAAACAGCCAACCCTTTCTTCAACCGCTAGTCAACCCTCTCCAGATTCTCAACTCTTGCATAGTTTGTCTGAAGCAGAAAGCATCGCAAAGAAAATGAGCGACTCTTTCGTTAGTACAGAACATATATTTTTGGCTCTTGTTCAAAATGATCAGTTTTCTAAGATAACAAAACTTTCTTCAAAGGAAGTTGAAAAGATAATAAAAGAGATAAGAGGAGAAGAAAAAATTACAGATAGAGATCCGGAAGAAAAAACGAGAGTCTTGGAAAGATTTACGATTGATTTTACCGGCCTGGCAAAAGCGGGAAAAATTGATCCTGTTATTGGACGCGACGAAGAAATCCGTCGAGTGATGCAAATTTTGTCCAGAAGAACAAAAAATAATCCTGTGTTGATTGGTGAGCCCGGAGTGGGGAAAACCGCTATTGTTGAAGGATTAGCATTGAAAATCATCGAGAACGACGTGCCGGATATTTTGAAAAATAAAAGATTACTAGCTTTGGATATGGGTTCCATTGTGGCCGGAGCAAAGTACAGAGGTGAATTTGAAGAAAGATTAAAAAATGTTATTAAAGAAGTGGAAAAATCCAATGGAGCCATTATTTTATTTATTGATGAACTTCACACCATTGTTGGAGCGGGCGGTCAAGAAGGCTCAACAGATGCTTCGAATTTACTCAAGCCCGCACTGGCCAGAGGTGCGCTACGCACCATTGGCGCCACCACACTAAAAGAGTATCAAAAATATGTTGAAAAGGATGCTGCTCTGGAAAGAAGATTTCAACCCGTGTTGGTCAATGCACCTTCTCCAGAAGATGCGATCTCAATATTAAGGGGTATAAAAGAAAAATATGAAGTTCATCATGGAGTTCATATTACAGATGACGCTTTAGTGGCGGCCGTCAAATTATCTGAGAGATATGTTTCTGACAGATTTTTACCGGATAAAGCAATAGATCTAATGGATGAAGCAGCTTCGGGATTGAAATTACAGTTAGATTCCAAACCAATCGAATTAGACTCACTGCAAAGAAAAATTAGGCAATTGGACATAGAGAAAAATGCGGTTAGCAAAGACGATTCGGATTCAGCCAAACAAAAAATAATTGAAATTGAAGCGGAGAGAGAAAAACTGCAAAAGAAATTTCAGGAAATCGATAATAGATGGCAAATAGAAAAAAAACTACTAGAAAGCGTAAAAAATTCCGCCAAAAAATTAGATGATCTACGTCAAGAGGAAGCCACAGCGGAACGAACTTATGATTTGCAAAAGGCAGCTGAAATTCGCTATGGAGAAATACCTAAAGTTCAAAATGAGCACACTGAAGCATTGAAGAAACTTTCATCAATAGAATCGCCACTTCTAAAGCAAGAAGTTACAGAGGAAGATATTGCAAAAGTGGTTTCCAAGTGGACAGGGATTCCAATATCAAAAATGTTGCAAACCGAAACAGATAAATTACTTAATTTAGAAACAGAGCTGACAAATTACGTGGTTGGTCAAAAAGATGCAATTACAGCAGTCAGTAATGCCATAAGAAGATCAAGATCTGGAATAGCTGATCCAAATCGTCCTTTAGGTTCGTTTTTGTTTCTCGGTCCCACCGGTGTTGGAAAGACCGAGCTTGCAAAATCGCTGGCAAAAACTCTCTTTGATGATGAAAACGCCTTGATTCGAATTGACATGAGTGAATACATGGAACAACACTCAGTTGCCAGATTAATAGGCGCTCCTCCCGGCTACATTGGTTATGAAGAAGGCGGACAATTAACTGAAGCTGTCAGAAGAAAACCATACACCATAGTTTTATTTGATGAAATTGAAAAAGCTCATCCGGAAATTTTTAACATTCTTCTACAAGTTTTGGATGATGGTCAATTAACCGATGGCAAAGGTAGAACGATCAACTTCAAAAACACTATTATCATTTTGACTTCAAATTTGGGCAGTCACTTAATTTTAGAGAGTGACAATTTGGAAAATATCAATGAAGCACTGGATAAATTATTGAAAGCTTCATTTAAGCCGGAATTTCTCAACCGCATAGATGAAGTAGTCATTTTTAATCGCATTTCAGAAGATTTGATGAAAGAAATTGTCATCACTCAAATAAAAGAAATCGAGCAAAGACTTAAGGTGCAAAAGGACCTTAAAATCAATTTTTCAGAAAATGCGATTAGTTACTTGGCAAGAGTTGGTTATGATCCGCAATTTGGCGCCAGACCTCTGAAACGAGTCATAGAAAAAGAAGTTCTCAATCCTTTAGCCAAGCTCATTTTGGAAAATCAGGAAAGTTTAAATTCAGTGGAGATTGATGAAAAAAATAACCAAATTATTGTGAAGAGTTAATTTGATGACAGAGGAATGTGTTTCCCAATTGTTTATTAAATTATGATACAATAATTGACTCTAAAGGGTGTGTAGCTCAGATGGTTAGAGCGCAGTCCTGATAAGACTGAGGTCCTACGTTCGATTCGTAGCACACCCACCATCTAAAAATCTGCAAATCAATAGTTATTAAGTAAGCATTTCCTTTAATCTGAGAATAGATTTTTATATATCAGTGATTAGACTTGTCGCGCGACAAATCTATTATTTTGCGACAAGCTTACTCAATTAGTTTAAGAGAATGTTCCACTCTATTCTTGATAACTACGTTTTTTTGTAGAATCACATTGAGATTATTGCGAAAAAATAATCAGTTAGTTTATTTAAAGACAGGTCTTTATTTACGAATAATTCCCACCAGCCTATTCAAATCCCCAATAGTAACCGTACAGTTATTACTTCTCTTAGGTACGGTATAGGTACAGTTGTTGGTGTAAAGAGAAATAACCACTAAGTTATAGTCCAGTTGATTCACCACTCCATCATTGTTTAAATCTCCCTCTGTGGGTTGAGGAGGAGGTGTGGGAGAAGGAGCGGGTGTTGGAGAAGGACTGGGTGTTGGTGTAGGAGTAACCTTTTTACAAGTTAAGATGATAGGACTACCAGTTAGGGGAGGATTATTATTACTTTTAGATCCATCTTGATTAATACCTAATGCATGAAGATGAATAGATCTGGTTACTCCATCTCTATATCTATCGGGCAACTTAAAGAGAAAACCGGTACTGGGATGACCATTACACTTGCCGGCATCAGCTACATCTTTTCTGGACAGATTGGCTTTGGTACTACCAATAAAGTTATTACTTTCCAATCTTGTATGATAGACATGAATATCTAACGGTTGAGTAGGTTTATTCATATCACAACTCCAACCGGTAATGTAACAATCATTACTATTGACTTGGTCTATGTGGCCGGTGGGAATAGAAACAGTGGAAGTAATTTCTCCAAATACCACTGGGTGATATATTGCTGTGGGATTGTTTACTCCCTTGAATCTCGCATCACCATGACTAACATTCCAAGATTTTTTAATTATCATTTCTGAATCAGTAAATCTTAAAATAAAATCGATCGGCGGACCACCCTTCCAAAATGGGATACTGTCTAAACATGGCTTATCTTGACAAGAAATTTTTACTTCCGACCAAGGCACAATACCACAAGTATCAAATTTACTCCAAGGCTTAACATTTGGAGCATCTCTGATATTTAAATTTAAATCACCCATCATGATGGTGCGTTTTGGATCGTGTTGTTTGTAAAAATTAACCAAATCTCCAAACCCAGAACAAGCACTGGTGGCATGAGTGTGAATATTGGAAAGTCTAAAATCCCCAATCGGTGTTCTGCGAGTCATGATGGTGTAACCAGAACGTCGATAAAAGACTTTGCCATCGTCTTTGTTATAACTTCTAATTGCATACGTAAATCTTTTTGAAGATAAATCCAGTGGGTACCTGGAAAGGGTGATGTAACATAATCCTTCACAAACTCCAGGCTCTTGTGTTTCAAAATATGATTGAAAATCGCCATACATTTTCCAATTTCTCTCTTCCAGAGCTTTTAATAGAGTTTCATAATTATTGATTTTCAGTTTGGGAAATTTCGACCTAGGTGTATTTACATATGAATCTTGAAGAAATTCTTGCAGAAGTACTACTTCTGCTTGTTCTCTGGCTATAATTTCTGCCAATCGATTCATTCGAGCTATTTGTTCCGCTTCAGTAGGAGGATGACCATCGTCTATATTCCAGGACATAACCTTGATGGTGGGTTGTTGAGCAAAAATACCGCTTGAGAAACCATGAGAAAAAATGAAAAATAAAAAAATAAATGCAACTCTGAAAAAAAATTTCTTCATAAATAGCCAATTAATTTGAGCTATAAGTTGATATTTAATAAAATAGTTGATAAATTTTTATCAACAAATCTTATAAATCATAACAATTGATAACATTTCTTTCGCTCAATCCCATTTTACATTATATTATGAGTTGATGAAAGATGATTATTTTATTTTTTATGAAGATTAATTTTAAATGGCATTCTCAAGGTAAAAACAGAGATTTTTCTTGCTCGATTTGGCAGACAAGAACAAGATTTTCAAATAAAATTACCATAGCCTAAAGGTCGAGCTTACATGTATGAATTCATCATCTGATTAGAAAAAAATCCCAAATATAAATTGATTCTTGATGAAAAGCATTGATTTATCCATTAACATTTGTGATGTCACTCTCATG
Source organism: uncultured Pseudomonadales bacterium (assembly GCA_964614795.1). GTDB lineage: Bacteria > Patescibacteriota > Microgenomatia > UBA1400 > PJMF01 > CAZTME01. Next base: position 7,687 of record CAZTME010000010.1, read on the forward strand.
CACTTATGGTCGGAAATATATGGAAATTAGGTTAAGAATCAGCCTCCTACTTGCAATTTAGCACTCATCAAGTTAGAATGCTAAACATGAACGACCAGCAAGATCAAAAAGAACCAATAATGAATAAAAAAGACGAGGATGTCAAACCAAATAATGAATTAAAGATCCAAAATGATTCGCCGTCCAAGCCTTTAATTGAATATCCCATTATTCCAATCAAGGAAGGTATACTTTTTCCAAGTACTGAATCCGTTTTGACTTTTGGCAGACCAAGCTCAATGTCTGCAATTCGAGAAGCATTAAGAACTCATAAACAAATTGTTTTGTTGGCACAAAGCGATCCTAGTCAAGAAGAACCAAATACTTCATCCCTTTATAAAATTGGAACTTTGGCATATATCGAAAAAACGCTGAAAATTGATAAAACCATTAACGCTTTAGTCAGAGGCGTTACACGTGTAAATGTTATAAATTATTCTCAAGAAAGTCCTTTCTTTAAAGGAAGTATTGAAGAAATAGTGGACACTTCGATTAATGACGAAGAAACTGAAGCTTTGGTAAGTCACTTGCAAAAAGAATTCCGCAAGGCGGTGCATCTTGGCAAACCCGTTGAGTTTTTGAATTTTATGAAAATGATGGGGGGGGTGACGCACGCGGAATTAGTTGATCAAATTGCGAGCACATTAGCCATTTCCACTCAACTCAAACAAGCAATTCTTGAAGAGAAAAGTTTAAATAAGCGCTTAAAACTAGTTATTGGACATCTAACACATGAGATTAAAGTGATAGAAATCGAAAAAGATGTTGTCAATAAAACTCAAGAAAGATTTGATAAACACATGAGGGACAATGTTTTACGCGAAAGATTGCGAACAATTCAAAAAGAATTGGGAGATGAAGATGAAGAAGAAGAAATTATTCAGGATTATGAAAAAAATCTTAAAAAGCTCAAATTGCCTCCAGAAGTAGTCGAAAAAGTGAACAGATAATTAAAACGCTTGCGTCAATTATCTCCTCAAAACCCGGAATCAAATTATGTTCGCTCCTGGCTGGATACTTTTTTTGAACTTCCCTGGAACAAAGTATCTAATACAACAATTTCTTTAAAGAAAGCTGAAGCCATACTGAACAAAAATCACTATGGTTTACAAGAAGTTAAAGATCGAATTTTAGAATTTATTGCGGTATTGGGTCTCAAACAAAAAGAACTGCAATCAAAAACAACAAAGAATCAAAATAAAAACCTTCCCACAATTTTGTGTTTTGTGGGACCACCGGGCGTTGGGAAAACAAGCATTGGTCAATCCATTGCTCAAAGCTTGGGGAGGAAGTTTGTCAAAATTTCACTTGGTGGCATTAGAGATGAGGCGGAAATTCGTGGTCATCGACGCACATATGTTGGGGCCATGACTGGAAAAATTCTTTCCGGCATTAAACAGGCAAAAACTAACAATCCGGTTTTCATGTTAGACGAAATTGATAAAATCGGTCTTGATTATAGAGGTGATCCTTCTGCAGCTTTGCTTGAAGCCCTAGACCCGGAGCAAAATTCGGCATTTGTGGATCATTATTTGGATGTTCCATTTGATTTATCCAAAGTCATTTTCATCACTACCGCCAATACTTTAGATACCATACCTCCGGCATTACTGGATAGACTTGAAATAATTCGTTATAACGGCTATACCGATGAAGAAAAATTTCAAATCGCCAAGCAACATCTGCTTGGAAAAGTGGCTCAAGCTACCGGATTAAGTAGTTCTTTCATAAATTTCGAAGATGAGGCTATTTTTTACTTAATTCATCGCTATACCAGAGAAGCCGGCGTAAGGTCTTTAGAAAGAAAACTTCAAGCGATCGCGAGAAAAATCGCTCGAAAAATTCTCAGCAAAGACATAAAAAAACAGCAAAAAATTGATCATGTCTTAATTCGTCAATTACTCGGTCCCGAAGAATATGATCGCTCGCCTTTGGAGAGGGAGGACCAAGTTGCTTTAGCGACCGGTTTAGCCTGGACCTCGGTAGGTGGAGAGGTACTATTTATTGAAGTGGCTCTCACTCCCGGAAAAGGCATGATTAAACTTACGGGCAAATTAGGTGATGTAATGAAAGAATCTGCACAAACAGCTCTCACTCATGTTAAAGCTAATGCCAAACAATACAATATTAATCAAAAAATGCTCAATACCCACGATGTACACATTCATGTACCTGAGGGCGCCGTACCCAAAGATGGTCCTTCAGCCGGAGTTACAATTACTACCGCTATCGTTTCGGCCTATACGAAAAGAAGTATTAAACGAGAAGTTGCCATGACGGGTGAGGTAACATTGCGGGGTAGAGTTCTGCCAATTGGCGGGGTTAAAGAAAAAGTTATCGCCGCTTTAAGAATTGGCGCAAAAAAAGTGGTGCTTCCTGAACAAAACTTAAAAGACTTAGAAAAAATTCCGGATTCAATCAAAAATCAACTTGAATTTGTTGGGGTTGAACACGTGTCCCAAGTCCTGAATGAAGCATTAAATTAGACTTGTCGCATAATAACAATAAGATTCATTTACTCAAGCAGTCTAGTTTATATTCGACAAGTTATTATTAGACTAATTGTGGTAGATTAATTTAAGTTTTTTATTTTGCGACAACTCTATTATCTGCTACACTACTTGATATTGTGAAAAAATTTCTTTTATTCTTTTTTTTAACAATTTTTCTCTTTTCGAGCGTAGCTTTCTCTGGATGTGTGGTTCAAGAAAAAAAACAAAGATCCGGACTACAAGTTGAGTCCGGCAATAATCAACAAATGTCATTATTTATTGAGGGAAGTTATATCAATCAAACTCCATTAATTGAAAAAAATCTTAAACCAGGAACATATAATTTTAAATTAGTTCCTACAGATCCAACCCTCGCTCCTTTTGAAGGCTCTATAAATCTTCATCCTGGAACCGTTAGTTGGATCATCTGGAATCCTGGCCCTACTCAAGAAACATCTGGTGGCACTTTTTTAGAAATGCAAGTTAATTCGAGTAATGATAATTCATGGTTGAGTCTATTAAATAATGAAGAGCAAAATGAAAATGAGGGTAAAATAATCATTAGAAGCACCCCAGAAAAAGCGATAATTTCAATCAATAACGAAGAACAAGTAAGATTTGCACCCACCGAAATTTCATTAAAATCTCCGGAGAACATCGTTTATAATGCCACTTTACCTTCTTACGAAACACAAGCTCATACTATTGCACCTCAACTGGGCTATACCATCACCCTCACTACCAAGCTTGCACGAAAAGATCCGGAACTTTTAGCTCAAGCCGAATTAGCGACGCAAAATTCAAGTGATTTATCGAGCTCTCCTTCTTCGGAAGTATTGGGGACATCCAGTGCGATTTTACGCATTCTACCCACAAATTTTAAAATTAATGGTCAAGAAGTTCTGCGCATGAGAGAAAGTCCCAATGCTCAGTCAAACACCATTGAGTACTTACCTGTCAATAACAATTATCAATACTTGGAAGAACGTGTTGGCGATTGGATAAAAATAAAGACCGCCACACAATCCGGATGGGTTAGCTCAAGTTTTACGGACTTTCAGTCGAGCGGTAGTGCTTTTCAACCCTAAAGATATGCTCAGTTGGTTTTTTTTCTTCTCAATCTTCTTTCTTTCCAGTTGGTTTGTTTACGATATAGTATTCACTTTTCTCAATAAATATTCAAAAATCAAAATTTCTCCCATTACCACGTTGGCAATTGTTTTTTCAATCAACTTTCTATTAATGATGTGGCTATCATTATTACATTCCATTCTTGTTGGCTTTCTTTGGGGGAAGTATTTATTGATCTTGATATTAATTTTTTTAACAATCATTATGAATATAAAAAAAATCCACCTCGCCGACATTAACTCCAAATCAATTAAGAAAAAAGCCGCATTATTTTTAAAATCAAAAATCATCAACTTGACCAATAATTATCACTTAATCGTATTGATTGCGGGAACAATTTTCCTCTTCTCATTGCTTTTTTCAACTCGTTTTTTACTACCGCAAAATGGCTTATGGTATTCCGGTGGATCAAGTTGGGGCGATTTGGCTCTGCATTTAGCTTTAATTACTCACTTTGTTTCTGAAAATTTTCCCAAATTTACCTCACCCATCTATGCAAATTATCCCAACACTTATCCTTGGCTATTCGATTTTTATACCGGTTGGTTAACCAGCTTGGGATTTACCCTTAGAGATAGTTTGTTGATTAGCAGTTTTCAGGCATTAATAGCTTTCTTGCTAGGTTTTTTTGCTTTAACTAAAAATTTAAGATTTTCAAAAATTAGCGAATCTATTACCTATTTGTCCTTCATTTTTGCTGGTGGAGCCGGATATTTATTGGCCATAAAGGATTGGCAAATAAGTGGTAGTCCAGCTTTGAATTTTTTTGTAAATTTATCTAAAAATTACACCAATAATCCGGAAAATTTTATTTATTTTTCCAACCCAATCGCCGATATGCTTTTGCCCCAAAGAGGTTTTTTGGCGGGTTTGCCAATTTTTTTACTTTTTTTACTGATGAGTTTATTTTGGCTAAAATATCAAAATAAAGTTTTTCTAATTCTCACAACCATTATCCTGGGCATGATGCCACTTATTCATATTCATTTGTTTTTAACGGGATGTGGCTTTTTGATATTAATTTTTTTGTATCAAATCTATTTTGGTGTGCAATTACAGAAACTTAAAATAACATTTTTTCAATTACTGTCATCTTGTATATTACTGATAATTATGACCGCCCCTCAGTTGGGGTGGTTTTTACAAACCGAACAAAGTTCTCATTTTATTAACTTGGATTGGTTATGGATGTATGATCTGGAGAAATCTACCTCAATTTTTGATATTTTTCAATTTTTTTTGCTTAATTTCAGCATAGTTTTTTTCCTTGCTCTATTTCGCCCTCTTTTAAAAAAATTTTTTATCAAACCAGGGAAATTATCTCCAGAACAAAATGTCATTCATTCTTGGCTATCCATCCTGTGGTTTGGAATGGTTGGAATATTAATCCTCACTTTAAGTATTCGTTTTCAACCGAATGATTACGACAACATTAAATTTTTAATGCCCGCTTTGCTTTTTGCATGCCTATTGTCCGGCGAGATTATGACTTTTCTTAAGCAAAAAAGTCTTAGATTAATCATCGTGTTGTTAGTACTGTCATTAGGATTCAATTCCGGAATCTTGGCGACACTGTATGAATTAGGTTCAAATCATGTTTTCGTCAGTTCTGAACAACTCAATAGAGTGGAAATGGCCAGAGCTTATCTGCCCAAAAATGCCATTCTTGCCACCGCTCCCGCTCATCGAGATGAGCTCAACATGCTTGGAGGATACGCCGTGTACGTTGGATATCCCGGATGGCTCTGGACACATGGCATACAGGCTGGGGAGAGAGAAGAAACTTTGAGAAGAGCTTATGCCGGGGATCTAACTGCAATTAAAAAATTATCTATTGATGGAGTTTCTCACTTAATTATTAGAGAGAAAGAAAGAGAAGTTTATAATCTGGGATTTATTTGGCAAGATTTAACACCCGTTTATGCAGATAGTAGTTTTTTCATTTATGCTTTAGCTGACGTTAAGCATTGATTTTTGCGCAACTGCGATAATACTATTCATCTGCCGAGCTTCCTGACTGGCAGAAGCAATAAGTGCGCCATCACAAACTAATAACAACTCACCAATATTACGTTCGTCCACACTGCCTCCATAAATTACGGAGTGATTATCTCCATAAAGATTCTTGATTTTCTCCGCAACTGTTTGCACACGGCCTACAGAAGCGGGTTGACCAGAACCAATTGCAGAAATGGGTTCATAAGCTATGATTAAGTGAGTCTTGCTTAAGTTCGAATCTGAAAGACTATAAAATTGTTCTTCCAAATATGGTTCATCCAAACACAAAATCGGAGTAATCTGAGCGGAAAGTAATTGAGTAATTTTTTGTGCCACTTGCGCGGAAGTTTCACCAAAATATTGACGACGCTCACTATGTCCAACAACACAATACTCAACACCCAAATCTCGCAGTTGCATAGCGTTAACTTCGCCAGTATAAGAGCCCATGGGGAACGGACTCACATTTTGTGCGGCTAATCGCCAACCTTTTTGCATTAATCTTGCTTTTTCTAAATATGGATATGAGGGAGCTACAACTAATTCCAATTGTTCTATGTCTGAACCGATTTGTTCAAACCACTGCTCTAAAAGAGCCGTATTTTTATTTGACTTAAAGTTGGCTATCAAGGTGATTTTTGACATAATATGGTTGAAATTCTTTCATTGGACTTGTCTAACTTTAAAAAGACAATCGATTTGCTCATGTTCCTAAGATGCGACAAATCTATGGGAATTGTCGCACATTAAATACAAATGTGCTACTATTGGCGCGTGCCAATTTCTCTCTCTCATCTTAATCCAGATCAAATTCAAGCCATTGAACATGATGGCGGACCGGCCCTAATTTTAGCTGGTGCCGGAAGTGGCAAGACCACGGTTCTTACTCATCGTGCTGCCTGGCTTATTGACAATAAACCAAGTATAAAAAATCACATTTTGTTAGTTACTTTCACCAACAAAGCCGCTCAAGAAATGATGTCTCGCATTCAATTAATAACTGGCGATTCATTGCAATATGGGGGTACTTTTCACAGTGTTTGCGCCAGAATCTTAAGAAAACATGCTCCAGCCATTGGCTTTCCACATGAATTTATTCTCTATGATGCGGATGATCAATTGGCTTTAATTAAACAACTCTATAAAAGCGCTCGAAAAGAGCCATCTTTCAAACCGGCGGTTGCTAAAGCTTTTATTTCAAAAGCAAAAAACGAATTTCAATTGCCAATTGACTTGCGAACAATTGCTTCCAATCAAAATGATGAAGAATTGGCCAACATTTACGAGAAGTATCAAGAAGCATTAAGGCTGGCACAGGCAATGGATTTTGATGATTTATTACTTAATACACTCTTGTTACTTCAACAGAATGAAGCAATCGCCAAACACTATCAGGAAGAGTTTTCTCAAATATTGGTTGATGAATATCAAGATACCAACAAAACTCAATATGCTCTCACTAAAATTTGGGCTGAGTCACATAATCAAGTTTTTGTTGTAGGCGATTTTTGCCAAAGTATTTATTCTTGGCGAGGAGCGGATTTTCGTAACATGATGCAATTTAAAGAAGATTTTCCCGATCACAAACAATATGAATTGGAACAAAATTATCGTTCCGGAAAACACATTTTGGATGCCGCCAGCAGTATTATCAGTCACAACACAACTCATCCAACCCTAAAATTATGGACGGAAAAAACCGAAAGTGTGCCGGTAAAAATTAGACAATTTCAAGACAGTGATGAAGAAGCTCACAGAGTTGTGTATTGGGCTAAAAAAGATCAAGAGCTTGGCAGAAGTACGGCAATTTTATTCCGAGTCAACGCCCAATCAAGAAGTTTCGAAGAAGCCTGTATTCAGCTGGGAATAAATTATAATTTGGTGGGTGGAACACGTTTTTATGAACGTAGAGAAATTAAGGATGTTATAGCCTATGCTCGTCTTTTTTTGGTGCCGGAAGACAGTGTGAGTTTGGAAAGAATTTCCAAACTGGGCAAGCGTCAGTTAAAAAATTTTCAAGCATGGTGCGCCAATAATTCCAATTTGAGAAAAAAACCAGCGATTGAATTACTTAAAAGCATTTTGTCTGCTTCGAATTACTTGGAAAGATATGATGAAAGAATTTTGGAAGATCAGGCTCGCATTGATTCGGTCATGGAGTTAGTGTCCATGGCGGAAAATTTTCAAACTTTGTCTGAGTTGCTAGAACAAGTTGCGCTCTTTCAAGATACCGATGCTATTCCTTCCGAAATGAAAAAAGACACTTTATTGCTCATGAGCTTGCACGCTGCCAAAGGCTTGGAATTTGATTCCGTTTTCTTGGTGGGCATGGAAGAAGGACTGTTGCCACATTCAAGATCGCTGTTCGATCCTTTTCAATTGGAAGAAGAACGCAGGCTTTGCTATGTAGGTATTACTCGAGCCAAACAACAAGCAACTTTAAGTTATGCTTCAAAAAGAATTCTGTATGGACGCTTTTCTAGTATGACTCCCAGTCGATTTTTGTCAGAATTAAGCCTTGAATCAATCGGTGAAAGTGCTTCTCATTCCTTTGAGGGCAATAAAAGATTGGAAAATAAGGCAAAAATTAGTCAAAATATTTCTCAGTCCCAAAACATTGTTCCAGAAAGAAAAATTGTTTCCGATGACGATCTTGACGCTTTTTTGTCTGGTGAAATTTCAGTCAAGACTTTTGTTCGCTCTTGAGATAAACTATCGTTATGATATTTCGCGCTCTCACTGAAGAAGAAAAAACCCAATATAACCAAGTGGTGGCTCATCCGCTTCAATCTTGGGAATGGGGAGAGTTTAGAAAAAAAACCGGAGTTCAAGTTGAAAGAGTTGGAGCATTCCATAATGGCAAGCTAATTAGTGCGGTTCAAGTTACTTTTCATCAAATACCTATTTTAGGTCGAGTGCTTGGTTATTTTCCCAGAGGACCAATGCCAGATGAAGAACAATTGGCCATTCTTAAACAAATTGGCGAAAAACACAATGCCTTGTTTATTAAATTGGAACCAAATGTGGCAAGATCAATTAATTCCATCTCCGGTAACGACACAATCATTAAGTATCTCGCCGAGCAACAAGCGCTACCAGGCAGACCACTTTTTACGAAATACTCATTCCAACTAGATTTAACTAAACCTGAGGAAGAATTATTTGCCAATTTGCACAGCAAAACTCGCTACAATGTTAATTTAGCCAGAAGAAAAGGCGTGCAAATTTTTGAAAACACTTCCCAACAAGGCATGGAAACATACATTGAAATTCTAGGCGAAACAACTAAACGACAAGGTTTTTATGCCCACACACCGGAATATTTTCGTACGATGTGGAGCACTATTGGAAAATCTGGCATGATAAGAATTTTTGAAGCTCATTATGACAATACAGTACTGGCCAGTTGGATTGTTTTTGTTTTCAATAATGTTCTTTATTATCCTTATGGCGCTTCACGAAATTTATATCGTGAAGTCATGGCTAGCAACTTAATGATGTGGGAAATGATTAGATTTGGCCAAGCCATGGACTGTAATTTATTTGACATGTGGGGTGCTTTACCTCCAGATGCACCCAAATCCCATCGTTGGTATGGCTTCCACAAATTCAAAGCGGGCTACGGTGCTAATCACGTGGAATTTTTAGGTACATTTGATTTAATTCTAGACCCTCCTCAATATCAGTTGTATAAAATTGGTGAATCAATTCGTTGGCAGTGGCTACGATTGCGCACCAAATTTTCAAAGTAATATAAAAATAGAAGGATCATATGTCCAGCACTCGCTTTTCCAGAATTTTGCTTAAAGTTGGTGGAGAATCATTACTTGGGGAAAGAGAGTATGGCATAGATGCGGACGCGGCATTAAAAGTGGCTCAACAAATAAAACAAATCTATGTTCATCATGTGCAAATCGCTTTAGTTATGGGTGGAGGCAATATTTTTCGAGGTCTTGCCGGCTCAAAAAAAGGTATTGATCGAGCCACTGCCGATTATATGGGCATGTTGGCCACCGTCATGAATGGTTTAGCCCTTCAGGATGCTCTTGAAAAAGTTGGCGTTCCCACCAGAGTTCAGTCCGCCTTGCAAATGCCCGCTGTAGCGGAAAGTTTCGTGCGTCGCCGAGCAATTCGTCACATGGAGAAGGGTAGAGTGGTAATTTTAGTGGCCGGCACCGGCGTGCCCTACGTCACCACCGACACCGGCGCTTCTCTTCACGCTCTGGAATTACATTGTGACGTTTTAATGAAAGCGACCAAAGTTGATGGCATTTTTGATAAAGATCCAATGAAATTCCCGGGCGCAAAGCGATATAAAACAATGAATTTTAAAGATGTGATTGCTAAAGATGGTATTGAGGTCATGGATACGGCAGCCCTAGCTATGTGTCAAGAAAATAACATGTCGGTGATGATTTTTGAATTATTTAAAGGCAATAATTTAGAAAAAGCCATAAAAGGTGAAGATGTTGGCACTCTAGTCAATAATGAAGTGGAAACAGTCTTCGCTTAAAAAAACCAAATCTGGAAAAAAACTCTTTTTAGTGTCAGAATGATCAGATAATAAAAATAGTATTAGCCTATTTATTTGTCATTATTGTGACAAATTTAATAATGAAGGATAGATATGCAAAATTTTGGCATTAATGGTTTTGGCAGAATCGGAAGGACGGCCACCAGAGTTTGGTGGCTTTATCATCAATCGGAGTTAAATCTGGCCGTCATAAATACATCCGGCTCTATGGATGTGGAAGATTGGGCGCATTTACTTCAGTATGATAGCAATTATGGAAAATTCCCAATTGAAATCAAAGCTGAAAAACTTCGATCTTGCAAAGAAGCCACTCCTGAGAATCCGGAAATTGGTTATTTGTATTTAAATGAAAAAAAAATCATCATTACCGCACAACGGGATCCTTCTTTATTACCATGGGCAAAATATGGAATCGAAACGGTTATTGAGTCAACAGGTGTTTTCACTTCGCAAGAAAAAGCCAGCTTGCATTTACAAGCCGGTGCCAAAAGAGTAATTATCAGTGCTCCGGCAACCGGAGAAGGCATTAGCACTGGAGTAATTGGGGTAAATGTTTTAGATGCTCAAAATCCAATTCGTTCCAATGCCAGTTGCACCACAAATTGTGTTGCGCCTGTCACCGCAATTATTGAGGAATTTATCGGTATTGAAAAAGCCATGCTCACTACCGTTCACTCATACACGGATGATCAAAATGTTCACGACAACTCACACAAAGACATGCGTCGAGCCAGAGCGGCAGGATTAAATATTGTTCCCACTACTACGGGAGCCGCCAAAGCGGTTGGACTGGTTTTACCAAGCATTAAAGGTAAATTCGATGGTTTGGCAATTAGAGTACCCACGCCAACAGGATCGCTTTCCGACATGGTTTTTTTAACGAAAAGAGAAACAAGTGTTGAAGAAGTCAATGAGTTACTAACTCAAGCTTCACAGAGTGATCGTTGGCGAGGAATCTTGGCAGTTACTACAGCACCGCTAGTTTCCAGCGACATCAAAGGTAGAAGAGAATCATCAATTGTTGATCTGGATCTAACGAATGTGGTTGGAGGCAACTTGGTTAAAATAGTGGCTTGGTATGACAACGAATTTGGTTACTGCAACAGATTAATTGAACAGGTTTTTGCACCCTGATCCAGCATAAAGGCTTCTACACTTAATCCTACACTTTTTGTCTATGCTAATAGCTTATGTTAGCGAAAACTTACAGTGCTTCTTTACTGGGTTTAGAGGCAACCATTATTGAAGTAGAGGTGGATGCCACCATTGGCATTCCCAACTTGGTGGTAATTGGTTTGGCCACCAAAGAAATTGAAGAGGCTAAAGAAAGAATAAATTCAGCTTTGCAACATTGCCAAATTCCTCTCAAATCTCAACGTATTGTGGTTAACTTGGCACCCGCCGATTTAAAAAAAAGTGGTTCTGGATTTGAATTGGCAATTGCCACCGCACTGTTGATTCATTACGAATATATTTTGCCTCTTCCAAAAAAAACCCTGATTTTTGGCGAACTATCTTTAGATGGCGCGCTCAAACCAATCAAAGGAGCTTTGCCTTTAGTTCTGGCGGCCAAAAATCAAGGCTTTGAACACGTAATAATCCC
>CAZTME010000011.1:0-19479 GCA_964614795.1 uncultured Pseudomonadales bacterium
GGGAGAGTTCTGTTGGTGGCTGGAAAAATAAAAAAGTGGCGGTTTTAGGTTTGTCATTTAAACCGAATACGACGGATCTGCGCGAAGCGCCATCTCTATTTTTAATACCTGCCTTACTCAAGGCCGGAGCCTTAATTCAAGCTTATGATCCCATGGCTACCGGTGAAGCACGTGCGTGGTTTGAGTCAATGCATCAAAAAACTCCTCTCACCAACTTTGAGAATTTGCATTTTGTTAATGATCTCTCTCAATCACTTCAAGACGCAGAAGTTGTGATTGCTTTAGTAGAATGGCCTCAAATCATCACTTATTCTTTTGCTAAAACCGGCCAATCAACTTGGTTTATTGATGCTAGAAATCAATTTAATGCCGAAAAATTGATCCAGCTGGGATATCGCTACATTGGTATTGGTTTAGGCAACAACTCTAGTTTACAATAGGATTAAATGAAGAAAAAGAAAGTTCTTATTACTGGTGGTACCGGTTTTGCCGGTTCTCATTTGGCGCAGCTTATTTTGAATGATGAGGCGGTTGAACTTCATCTAACCCATATAGGACCAGTGTCGCAATCACTACGCCAATTATTAGGTGAAAAAGTTATATATCACAAGGTGGATTTAACCGATTTGGAAGCGACTCGGGAGTTAATTAAAAAAATTGTTCCGGACCAAATCTATCAATTGGCTTCGGTGGCGACTGTGGGAAGTAGTCATTTAGATCCTGCAAAAGTGCTTAATTTCAATCAAGCCATTATTTTGAATGTATTGGAATCAATTAAGGAGTGTTCTCCGCTAGCCCATGTATTAATCATTTCTTCGGCGGAAGTATATGGTGCGTGCAAGCCAGAAGAATTGCCCATTTCCGAAAAAAATCCGCTCCAACCGGCCAATATTTATGGCGTCTCTAAAGTATCTCAAGATTTATTAGCTCAGGTTTATGCTCGTAGTTTTAATTTGCGCATTATCATTGCCAGACCATTTAATCACATTGGCGAGCGTCAAGAATTAGGTTTTGTTGTTTCAGATTTTGCTCATCAGGTAGCCTTAATTGAAAAAGGTCGGGCATCGTATTTATCGGTGGGAAATTTGGAAGCCAGGAGAGATTTTTGCGATGTTAAAGATATCGTTGCCGGTTATCAATTATTAATGGAAAAAGGACAAGTAGGAGAAGTATATAATTTAGGCTCAGGCCAAGCGGTGACCATGAGTGAGGTGGTTAATCAGCTTGCGCAGTTAGCTACGGTCGATTTTACAGTCAAGGTGGATCGGTCAAGACTTCGTCCTTCAGACATTCCGGAAATGAGAGCGGATTGCTCAAAAGCTCAACAATTGGGATGGCAACAACACAGTACTATGCAAAAAGCTTTAGAACGTACCTTAAATTATTGGAGGCAAAATTTATGAAAAAAGCATTTATTACCGGCATTACCGGACAAGATGGCTCTTATTTAGCCGAGTTATTGCTGGAAAAGGGGTATTTTGTTTATGGCTTAAACAGAAGAACCAGTACTCAAAACTTTGAACGCATCGCCCACATTATGCATCATGAGAATTTGGAGTTGGTGAGCGGCGACTTAATTGATCAGCACTCAATTACCAGTTTCATGAAAGATATTCAGCCGGACGAAGTTTATAACCTGGCGGCACAGTCTTTTGTTAAGGCCAGTTGGGAACAACCGGTTTTAACCGGTGAGTTTACGGCTCTGGGAGTAACCAGAGTGTTGGAGGCTTTAAGATTGGTCAGTCCACACTCACGTTTCTATCAAGCCAGTTCCAGTGAAATGTTTGGTAAAGTTCAAGAAGTGCCACAAACGGAGAAAACCCCATTTTACCCGCGCTCTCCCTATGGTGTTGCAAAAGTTTATGGGCACTGGATCACGGTGAATTATCGTGAGTCTTTTAATATGTTTGCAGTTTCCGGCATTCTTTTTAACCATGAATCCCCACGCCGAGGTTTGGAGTTTGTAACAAGAAAAATCGCCAATGGAGTTGCCAGAGTAAAATTGGGTAAACAACAATTTGTTGAGCTGGGTAATTTGGATGCCAAACGAGATTGGGGATATGCCAAAGATTATGTGGAAGCTATGTGGCTAATGCTCCAGCAAGACGAACCGGAAGATTATGTTGTAGCTACGGGAGAAACGCACTCAGTTAAAGAGTTTTTACAACTTTCTTGTCAAGCGGCAGGATTGGCAGATTGGGAAAAAGTCTATAAACATAATCCAAAATATGATCGTCCGGCAGAAGTGGATTTATTGATTGGAGACCCTAGCAAAGCTAAACAAAAATTAAATTGGCAACCGAGTATCTCTTTTGAAGAATTAGTGCGTATAATGGTTGAAGCGGAGTTGGATCGAGAAGCCAAAAGTGTTTCTTGATCATTTTATAAAATTAAATAAACAAAGGCTATATGGGGCAAAAAAGAGCGATAGTCATTATTCCTACTTACAATGAACGAGAAAATATTGAACGAACATTAGAAGCGGTGTTAAAGCAGGCGGGTGAGATAAATGAATGGCAGTTATTGGTTTTGGTGGTGGATGACACCTCACCGGATAAAACCTATGAAGTTGTTCGGCGAATTGGTCAAAAAAATCCGGCTGTAAATTTACTCATGAACGCAAAGAAATCCGGATTGGGTGGAGCCTATTTGAAAGGCATGGAATATGCTTTCACTCAACTAAAAGCGGATGCTGTTTTTGAGTTTGATGCCGATCTAAGTCATGATCCGACAAAAATTCCTTTATTTTTAGCGGAAATTGACAAAGGAGCGCAAATGGTTTTGGGCACAAGGTATAAGAATGGTGGTTCAATTCCGGCCGATTGGGGTTTTCATCGCAAATTTTTAAGTGTGGTGGGAAATTTAACCATCATGTTCGTTTTAGGCAACTTTGCCTATCGTGATTGGACGAGCGGTTATCGCGCAATTACCAAAGAGGTCTATCAAAAAGTCTCGCCGAAATTAGTGGGTGACCAATTTTCCGGTTACACTTTTCAAATTGGATTTCTTTATTATGCTCATCGCTTGGGTTTTAGGATCGTGGAATCCGTACCATATCACTTTATTGATCGTACTATTGGTGAGTCAAAAATCGGTCCGGAATACTTAAAAAATACCTTAATGTTTATTTTTAAAATGAGGTTGAGTGAAATCAAACACTCAAAGTTTTTAAAATTTGCGTTAGTTGGCGGTATTGGAGCTTTGGTACAGTTGATTTCTTTAAAAGTTTTTTCCAGTATTTTACCCGGTACTTTATTTTTATTAGCTTTTTTTCTTTCCATAGAAATGGCGGTGGTTTCAAACTTTATTTTTAATAATTTTTGGACTTTTGCAGATAGCAAATTGCAACCTTCTCAAATTCCTCTGAAGTTTTTGATTTTTAATTTTAGTTCTTTTGGTTCAATTTTAATTCAAATGAGCATAGCTTCTTTGGGTTATTTTCTCATAGGTGTTTATACCTTGTTTTCATTATTTATGATCGGAGCAATTGATACCGGAATGATTTTTGCTGTTGTTGGTATCGGTTTGGGCATGCTTTGGAATTATTTTGCTTACAATAAATTTGTTTGGAATAAAAAAACTCCTCATGTCTAAAGTAACGAAATTCCATAATTTCAATTTGAAAAAATATCCTTGGTTATTGAAATCAAAGGAATGGCTATTGAATAACTATGCCTGGCTGATGGTTTTATTTTTAACGATAATCGCGGGTTACTTAAGATTGTATAAATTGGAAGATACATTAATTTTTTTAGGAGATCAGGGTAGAGATGCCCTAATAGTGGCCAAAATCTTTCAAGAGTTAGACCCGGTTTTTATTGGTCCTGTGACGAGTGTGGGTAATATGTATTTAGGTCCATTTTATTATTATTTTATGCTTCCTTGGTTGTGGTTATCCTACCCATCTCCAATGGGACCTGTTTATGCTGTTGCAATTTTGGGCACTTTACTCATCCCTTTATCATATTTTTTAATTCGTCGAGTTCTGCCTCAATTCGTGGCTTTAACAACCAGTTTTTTACTAGCTTTCAACGTGATCGCCATTCAACTTTCTCGATTTAGTTGGAACCCTAATATCGCTCCATTTTTTTCGCTCATTTGGCTGTATTCTTTGTGGATGACTCAAATTGGTAAGCTAAAATATTGGTTTTTGGTCGCTTTATCGGTGGCAATTTTAGCTCAGTTGCATTATGTGACCTTAATTGTATTGGTGCCCAGTCTTTTTGTTTGGATGCAACAATTATTTAAGTATCGAAAGGAGAAAACACAAATAAAGTCATTTTTATTTGTGACGCTCATATCCGCTTTTATTTTAATCTTATCAACTTTACCGTTAATTTTATTTGATTTGAAAAATGGAGGCATTAACGTGCGCGCGTTTGCCTCAATTATTCATGGGGATGATGCTTTTGCGGTGGATCAGGAAAAAACAGAGCGAGTGGTGCAAATTATCGGGCAAACGCGCGCGCGAAGTGCTCACGTCATGACGGAATTATTCTTTGGTCAACAGCAATCTATCGGCGTTTTACTGGCCTTTACAGTTTTGGTAGCTTTAGCTTTAAGCATTTACAATGAAAGAAATAAAAAAATATATTCTGCTATTTCCGTAGCTTTAATTACCGTTTTAGTAAGTATTATTGCTTTGAGTATTTATAAAAATGATGTTTACAATCACTATATCGCATTTTTAATTCCCGTAATCTGTTTACTTTATGCTTATTTACTATATAAAATTTGGTTGATGGGAAGATCTAATAAAATTGTGGTCTTGGCATTTTTGTTGTTTTATTTTGTGGGAAGTTTGGGACAAATTTCCTTTCAGCCTAATGGTCCAAGTTTGAATCAACTGCGAAAAACCGCAAACGCTATTCATGAATTAATTGCTCCCAATGAGATTTATGCTTTGTTATTGCTTTCACAAACCAAAGATACCTATGGCATGAATTATCGTTATTATGCATCGCTTATTCGAGATAAAAAACCAATCGGCCCGGAATTTTTAGATCAAGCGAGTTCAATGATTGTTATTCAAGAAGATCGAGAACTTGATAATCCTTTATCATTACCACTTTACGAGCTACTTGTATTCAATGTAGCCACACCTTCGGCTCAAATAGAGATAGAGAATGGTCCCATTATTTATAAATTAGAAAAGATACGATCTGAAACTAATCAGAATTGAGTTAATAGAGTATGATAAAAGCCATGAAGCCATATTTATCAGTTATTATTCCTTCATTTAACGAAGAAAAAAACTTTCAAAGAGGGGTTCTTGATTCAGTAGTCGAGTATCTAGGTAAACAAAAATATTCTTGGGAAGTAATTCTTTCGGATGATGGCTCGACCGATAATACTCCAAAATTATTGGATGATTTTGCCAAAAAACATTCGGCAGTCACAGTTTTACACAATGATCATGGAGGAAAAGCGCCTACAGTCAGTGCGGGTATGCTCAAAGCCAGTGGGGAATGGCGATTATTTACAGACTTTGATCAAAGCACCCCTCTTTCGGAAGTTGAAAAATTATTCGCTTGGAAAGAAGATTATTTGGTAATTATTGGCTCGAGAGAAATTTCCGGAGCATTAAGAGACAAAGAGCCTTTTCACAGGCATATTATGGGTAAAGGCTTTAATTTGGTGGTACAAACCTTGACTGTGAGAGGTATTCAAGATACTCAATGCGGTTTTAAACTTTTTAATCACGTAACTATTAAGTCATTATTTAATAATTTATATGTTTATGGACCGGGATCGGCCAGAAAAGATGCTTTTACAGGGGCTTTAGATGTGGAATTGCTTTACTTGGCTCATAAGTATGGTTTCTCCATTAAAGAAGTGCCAATTTTTTGGAAACACAATCCCACCGACAGAGTTAATCCTTTGAAAGATTCGGTTAGAATGTTTAAGGATGTTTTACGCATTAGAATTGCAGATTGGCAAGGAAAATATGCAATTAATGCCAAAACTTAATGATCGCAAATTATTATGGTTGCTTGTGGGTTTTTATGTTTTGATAATTATATTAATCACCTTTGGTAGCTTTGCATTAGCCGATCCTAATTTAGTTTTGATCAATAATTCATTTTTCTGGCAATTTCAAGTATTTATTTGGAATTTTTTTAGTCGTGAGCAATTGGCATTTTATTATTTTGCAATATTGTTATTATGGTGGATCACATGGTTTATCTTGCTTAAAAATGTTTTCTTTCAGAAAAAATTCAATATTAAATTGTTATTTGGATTGCTAATTTTCTCCGTTGTAATGTTGACAATCGCATACAATGCTTTGTCGCATGATATTTTCAATTACGCCTTTAATGCTAAAATGTTGGTTTTTTATGGTGAAAACCCTCATACGAAAGTGGCGCTGGATTTTCCCAATGATGATTGGACGAGGTTTATGCACAATACGCATACGGCCGCTCCTTATGGTTACGGTTGGACATTGCTTTCACTTATTCCTTATGTCTTAGGTTTGGGATATTTTTCACTTACCTGGCTAATGCTTAAAATTTTTTCTACTTTGGGTTTAATTTTTGCTTTGTTGGGTGTTTGGCAGTGGGGAAAAAATGATCATGAATTATCGAAAAATATTTCTCATTCGATATTGGTTTTTGTTTTGATGCCTTTAATCTTGCTTGAATTTGTAATGAATAGTCACAATGATGGTTGGATGCTCGCTCCGGCAGTTTGGGGTTTGTGGTTTATTTATCGATATTATCAATCAGGATTAATAAAATTTCTATTTATTGGTTTAGTTTTGTGGTCTATCTCCATTTTTATTAAGTTTGCCACTTTGGCAATGTTGCCATTAATATTCTTATTAATTATAATGAGATTTTGTACCCAATTAAAGTGTTTTATATCCAATAAAATTTCCCTTACTTTTTCTACACCATTGGTGGCTCTCATCGCTAGTGCTTTAATGATGTTGCCTCTTTTGACTGCTCAATCTCAATGGTTTCATCCTTGGTATTTAATTTGGTCGCTAATTTGGTTGCCGCTAATTACCCATCAATATTGGAGAATTTGGTTGATAAGTTTGGCAATTAGCAGTAGTTTTAGATACCTACCTTGGCTCTATTCCGGTTCCTATGATTCGGGATTAATGCCTGCAGTAAGTATTACCTGGATTGGAGCCGGAATGATTTTTGCTTGCGTTTTGATATGGCGGAAATTTAGCTTGATTAAATAACATAATAATATGTGAAAGAATTGCTTTGACATGAGAAATATTCAAAATAAAATATCAAAAAAATATTTTTGGATGATATTAATCATAATTATATATTTATCATTTCGTCTTCTTAATCTTGTAGGCTTGCCAGTTTTCGCCGATGAGGCGATCTATATTCGTTGGTCTCAATTGATTTTGGATAATGGGTGGGAATATGTTTTTTTTCCAGTCAATGATGGCAAAACCGCCTTATTTATTTGGCAACTTGTACCTTTTTTAGCTTTTAATTTTGATCCTTTATGGATGGCCAGATTTTTATCGGTGTTGGGAGGATTATTTCAATTACTTATTTTGCTCTGGATTGCCAAACAATTTCACTGGTCAAAAGCTTCACTAGTCTTTTTATTAATTTTTGTTACTGTTATTCCATACTGGTTTTTTCATCATCGAATGGCTTTGATGGATGGTTGGCTATCTGTTTGGATTAGTTTAATAATGGCTTTACAAATCTTATATTTGAACACAATCAAGAAAGATTTTTCATCAATCAATCTTAAAACTTTAATCAATGGAACTTTCACTAATAAAAGATTATTACTTACTTTTATTTTTTCTGTGATTTCTATTGCTTCAGCATTATTAACAAAAGTACCTGCAGTTTTAGCATTTCCGGCCTTAGTTCTAACTCCATTATTAATTGAGAAAGTTTCTAAAAAATCCTTTTTATTAATGATGGTGATGATGACCCAATTAATTTTGGGAAGTTTATTAGCTGGATTGACCCTACTACATCCAACCGGCCCGCAACTGTTTGCCAGAGGTAGTGATTTTTTATTACCACTGGGTGAGGTTTTGGCTGGAAGGTGGAGAGAAACTTTGCCCAGCATTCCTACGCACTTAGGATATTTTTGGCATTATGTTGGTGCTTCTCTTTTTGCTTTAATATTTTATGGTTTTTATCGATCTGATTCTCGTAAATTAACCCTGATTCTCGTTTTTCAAGCTGTGCTTTTCATGGCACCGATTTGGTTGTTGGGCAAAATGGTTTATCCTCGATATTTATTTCCAGCATTAATTTGGTTAAGTTTGGCGGGAGCATATGTTTTTCAGTTTTATTGGTTGGATTTACTAACTTTTCTGAAGAAATCTTCATTATTATCGTTTTTTAAAAAATCACTGATAATTTTTATTTCTTTTGCAATTCTTCATTCATTTCTTGTTTCTTTTCAATTTCTTTGGTTTGCTTGGACAAATGCCGACAAAATACCGTTTGTTGGGCCGGATGCCACGCAGTATTTGCAAAGCTGGTCATCCGGACATGGGATTAGAGAAACCTATGAGTTGGCTTTAGAGTGGCTGAAGAAAAATCCGGAAAAACCGTTATTTTTAGCTACCGAAGGTCGGTTTGGCACCTTGCCTGATGGCTTACTAATGTATAACTTTCCAGAACCAGGTAATAATCTCACGATTGAGGGAACGGGCTCAACATTAATTTCAGAGATACCTAAAGAATTGATCGGCAAAGCTTCAGCCAATACCACTTTTTGGTTGATAGTAAACACGGACAGATTAAGCAATCCACCCATAGATAGTCAATTGTTAGCTCAATTTTGCCGTCCCAATAGTTCGCCTTGTTTGCAAGTTTGGTCTGTGCCCACTAAAACAAATTAGTGCTATGTGATACACATTGAATATGGATGTTATGCTTATAACTTTTAGTGTAAGATAATCCGCCAGAGTTCATGAAACTGCTTGGTCAATATTTTTGGCATCTTCGTGTTTTGCTGGCGGTAAAACTGGCACCTCATTTCTTTGTTGAACCATTGTTTGAAAAACATGCCATTAGCAATCTTTTAACAAGTGTTTTGCTTAGTTTGGATGAGTTAAATGACGATAAGCTGGATACTTCGAAAGTAAAGAAATTAATTGAAATAAAACAATTGATTGCCAATCAACACACTCATTTTTTAATGGATGCAAAAATCACTCAATTTCGACTTGTTGATCAAGTCAAAGGAATCGCAACCTGGTTTAACCGTATGGGTCATAAAGTAGAAGTTCTTTTCGAACCTCAAAATCATCAAGTTGAATTACGATCAAACTCACATATTTTTTCCGAATGTATTAAAATTTTCATTACCAATGCGTTGGAAGTGTCTCCGCCAAATTCTCCCGTAGTAATAAAAATTGCAGAAGTTAAAAACTCAATAGAAATTAATGTGATTGATTTTGGTCGCGGAATGAATAGCTGGGAGAAGACCCGTTGTCAGTGGTTTGGTGGCAGTAGTAAAAAAACGGGCATGGGAATTGGTGTGCCATTGGCAAAATATCTGTTGTTTCATCATTCAAAAGCAAGAGTGTCCATTAATTCGGATCTTAGTTCAGGTACTAGAATTACCTGCAAATTTCCCAAAGCGAATAGTTTATATAAGCGAAACTTTCTATTTAATTAATCTATGATCATGCATCTATAGCAAACTCAAAAAGAATGACGCTTTATTATCGGTCGCTTTGTCTGGTTTAAGGCTAGGCAAACTGACATTTGATTTAGAGAATGCTATAGCAATTCCAAAACCAAATAACAGAATTGAGATAGCTAACTCTTGCCCGTTAACTTAAGTAAGGCAAGAATCGCCCTTTCTTTTTGAGAGAGCTATATTAAAATTTTCTTTTATTTGATAACAACACTTGACTGGAAAATTATTGAAACAATTAAGAATTTTTGTCCCATATCAGTGAATAGCCAAATCCGCGAGTAGTTACAATTTTAACGATTGAAGATTGAAGATGCATGCGAATTCTTCTGATGTAAACATCTAAAGTGGTGAAGCTGGGCGAGGTTTGTGTTCCCCAAACGTTATCAATTAATTGAGATTTGGTAACTGTGTGACCTCTGAACCGCCAAAGTGTTACAAATAGTAAAAATTCTTTAGGTCTAAGCGGGGCTGGTCCTTTGGGTGTGTAAAGTTCACCGTTGTTTTGATTAAATTTAAGATCTCCAATTTTTTGCCAATTACTTGAGCTTTTCTTTTCCAAATTAATTAGACGTTTAATTCTCAACTTCACTTCTTCTCTAACAAAAGGTTTGCAAATGTAATCATCGCTACCAAGTTGCCAGCCTTGTAATCTATGCTGAATATCTCCCAGTTCAGTGACGATAAGAACTTTTGATTTTGGACTGAATTGTTTAATATCATCCAGTAAATTCAAACCATCGCCATCTGGCAAATGCCTATCAAGAAGAATAATTTCGAAAAAGTGATGATCTAGTAATTCCTCGGCTTGATCAAGAGAGCTAGCTTGAAAAGTTTTTCCAAATTCTGCCGTGATTTTAGATAAAGATTGGGAAATCAGGAGATTATCTTCAACAACTAAGATCTTCATGACACAATATGATATATATAGATTGGTTTATATCAAGCTGTAATGAATATGTATGGGAAGGGATTATATAACGGCACTTAAAAAATAAAACTCTGATTTTTAATCTAGCTTCCTTTAATTCTCGACCGTAAGCTCGCTTTGGGAAGAAATTGCCGCTAAGCAGTAGAGCAAGATGTGCTTGTAACAAGCTAAAATCCCGAACATAAGTTAGACGGAAGTTTAATTGAAGAAGAATTTTGTTCTCCAATTAAATGAGAAAAATATCAATAATTTGTTTTAAGAATGCTATATAATAGAGTCTTGATCGTCATAAAATTTATATTCTGATAAGCGAATAATGAATATCAGTATTTAAGTAAAGATTTTGGGAAATTATTCCCGGGTAGTGAAATGGCATCACAACAGGTTCTGACCCTGTTATTTAAGGTTCGAATCCTTACCCGGGATCACGAAGATTACAGATGTTATTTTTGAAATCGTAAAGTAACATTATCTATCATGAGCAACAAATTTTATCAAAGACAAAGTGATTCACGATCTACCATAACTCAGTTAATTAAGCTTTTAGAAAAAAATCAGGATCATCAATTGTTTACTCAGTCTTTTGATTTAAATAATTATTTAGGCACATCAAAAAAACTTCTTTGGATAAAAGTGCCGATTAAAACAAAAATTGCTCGAGCTTGGAATAAGCAGAACAACAATATTGCGGTTGAAGAATTTCAGGCAATTCTTGACCATCTATTTTTGAGCGATGTTCATGACCATTACATTTTGGGTTGTAAATTACTTGAAACAAATAACAGGATTAAATCTCAACTGAAATTGGAAAAGATAGAAGAATGGTTGAGTTTGGCAACAGGGTGGGCGGAAGTAGATGCATTTTGTCAGGCAACTTCTTCAGCACAATTATTTTTACATCATTGGACGATTTGGTCCAATAACTTGATTAAATTTTCTCAATCCAACAATTTTTCACTCAAAAGGGGAAGTTTGGTGATGCTAATTAAACCGGTTAAACAATCAGATGACGTTCGTTTTGCTCAGTTGGCTTTAAATAATGTTGATCGATTAAAAAGTGAGAATTCAATTTTAATTACCAAAGCGATTAGTTGGTTATTAAGAGAAATGCTCAAAAATCATCATGATTTGATTGAAAAATACCTGCAATCCAATCATAAAAGATTACCTAAAATAGCCGTGAGGGAAGTAAAAAGTAAAATGGAAAATCTATCCCGCACCGCCTCCGCCACCACCCCCACCTCCACCGCCACCACCGGAAGCTCCGCCGGATGAGCCGGCGCCACTGGCGCCGTAACTTTGTGAAGATAATGAATTGAGTCCGGATAATGCGGAACTCAACTCGTTCAAAGAACTAAAATCTGATTTGCCTAAAACTACACCTCCCCAAAACAGAGAAGCTTGTTCAGATTCATTGCTGGAAAATTTAATAGGTAGTTCTGCTAAAGTTTTAGCAGAAATTCCCAGTAGTGTTCCATAAACCAAGTATTTTTCCCATAACACTATAGAATCAATTGGAGTTTTTGCAGTCACTTTAAAATCCTTAAGGTACTTTTTGAAGGCCAACCACTTGGCGGTTTCCTGTGCCCCCAGGGATGTTCTTTTTAAGCGATGCGAATTCATAATGGATAAAAAAATGACAAATATTACTAAAATCAGAGTCATGATAAATGAGCTGAAAATCAACAAATTTGAACTTGAATCAATTGAATAAATGAAAGCAAAAAAAGATAAAAAGGCAAGAATGAAATTGCCGGCAATAAGTGTCGAGTAATGATTCTTTTTCTTAAGTGAGGCTGACTTTTCATCGAAAAATCCTTCTTCTAGATTTTCACTTAAGACTACTTGAGGAAAGATTTGAGTAAAAAAATTTTTACTTGTGTGCGGATTTCTACGAAAATATCCAAGGATTTTTTTAAGAGAGTAAACTTCGCGAGACTGTCCTTGTATTTGTACCTTTTCCAGGCCAGAATTATCAATCTTATTTAAAACTAAGTGTTGAATGGAAGATATGGAGATTTCTTTTTCTGATGCCTGAAAAATTGGTTCTAAATAATATTGATACTTTTTGAAAATAAAACCTTCTTTTTGATCGCTTCTTAACAACTTCAACACTCTGGATTGAATTAGTGAAAGAAGAGTGGCGGTAAAAGCTTTGGCTGTTAAATTTTCTTTTCCCGAAATTAATTGTTCCACTTGAGCGGGATCAATGTCACTTGGCGGTTCCCATAATCTCGCACCAAAATTTATTTTGGGTAATGGCAAATCTTTACTTTCGCGCCAAAAATTCACTAAAACTAGGAGATTAAACAAACAAACAACCATAAAAATTAAGAGTCCAATTACGCTAATTAAGTTTGCGGTATATTCAGCCTGTTGCAAGTCTTTTATAGTTTGATTTATCCACTCTTGTTCTTGTTGTTTAATTTTCTCCAAATTATTCACACCCAATGCGCCTGAACTAAAATTTTCCTTCGGAAGAATGATTCTCGCTTCAAAAAAATTATTCATTGGCAAAAAATCAAGTTCGTATGAAAGCAGATGATTATCCCTAATGCTAACCCGACCGGAGGTTGGACCGTGAGCCCAAGCGGAGACTTGACTCAAATCTATTGAAGTAGGAATCTCTATTTTAGCGAGAATATTTGATTGTCCAACTTCCCACTCTTTGCCAATCAGTTGCCAATATATTTCGGCCACATCCTCATGAAGCGTAACCGCATTTTCCACATCATATTCTATAATGAATTGTTTAGCTGAATTACTTCTGTAAAACCATTTGACGAAATAATGATTTGGAAAAGTTTGAACATAATAATGATTCTCCGGTCTTGTTTGATTGGAATTTTCAATTTCATCATCTTTAATTTTTTGATAACACAAATCCTGATCGCAAATTTTAATATTTGAAATTTGATATTTTTCGCTCCTTCCGGGATTAGTTGATTGATCTACAAGAGAATTTATTTTTTGAAATGCAAAAGTAAAATCGCCGTCAAATAAAAAATTGCGCTCTTCTTTGACCTTCATTGAGCCATCTTCATTAACTTTAATGGAAATTTCAACACGATTAATTGTGTATGTTTTGGCATGAACAGCTTGAACGATGAAAAATGGAATTATTAGCAACAAACCGATTGTGAACAATTTACCAAAAAATTTAAATTTACTTATCATCAGTCATCCTTAACGATATTGTTGTTTTAAAACAGACGCCCTCAAACCGGTATTTTTCATGGTTTTTGCCAAGTGATTGGCGCTGGCTTGCATAGGATTGATCACCAAAGTTGCTCCGGCTTTACGTAATTTTTCGGCATCTTTTTCATCCCTGCAAAAAAAGATGGTAATGGCTTTTTGATGTTGTTGCTTTAGATGAGACAATGCAGCCAGATTGACTTGAACATCGTTGATTCCGGAGATTATTATTTTTAAATCATCAATTGGCAACTCATTTAAAAACTCAGCGTTACTGGCATCTCCATACATAGCCGGAATATTTTTGGCTGCTAAAAATTCCAACAAACTGGGATTAAAATCTACAACTAAAGTATTCAATTCAAGATTTTTCAAAACTTTAATGATGGGTTGGCCAACGTGAGCAAAACCCAATACCAAAGCTTGATAAGAAATATGTTCTTCGTTTAATTCAAGTTTTGGTTTTCTTAGCTCCAGAAAACTCAATAAATTTAGCATTCTTTGATAAATTCCTTCCGCATATAAAATCATATAGGTGGAACCTGCGATCGTAATTAAACCAACCAAAGTAATCAGAGTCACAATTTGTTGATCTAAATGTCCTAATTGAAAACCAACGCTGGCTAGGATTAAGGAAAACTCACTAATTTGAGCCACCGTTAGGCCTGTCATAAAGCCGGTTCTTTTGTGATAACCCATGAGGTTCATCACGACAAAAACAATAATTGGATTTCCAATTAAAACAAAAAGTGATAAAACAATTACTTGCGGTAAAATGCCGGATATCTGATCAAAAGCCATGTGAGAACCCAACAATATGAAGAAAATGATAATGAAAAAATCACG
The DNA here is from genome assembly GCA_964614795.1 of uncultured Pseudomonadales bacterium. Taxonomy (GTDB): domain Bacteria; phylum Patescibacteriota; class Microgenomatia; order UBA1400; family PJMF01; genus CAZTME01. The sequence goes on from CAZTME010000011.1 coordinate 14,624, forward strand.
AAGTGGCCGAAGTTTGGCGGAGACCTCTTCGGCTAATGATGAGGATGAAAGCATCACTCCGGCCACAAGCGCTCCTATCTCAATGGATAAACCTAAAATTTGAAATAGGACCGCAATGCCCAAACCCCAACTTAAAGAGAACAAAAATAATAATTCTTGACTTACTCCGGCTTTATGCATGAGCCATGGAACCAACCATCGCATGGCTAAAATTAAAATAATTGCCAAAACCACACTTTTGATAGCCAAAACGCCAATTGCCATCCCTAAAGATGTGGAATTGTTGGCAGTTCCAGACGCTGAGACCAAAAGTAAAATCAAGGTGGCAATCAAATCTTGAACTAAAAGCATACCGACACTGATTCGTCCGTAAAGCGTATGAATGTGACCTTTATCCGATAGTAACTTTAAAATGATAATTGTGCTTGAAAATGTTAAAGCAATACTGACATAAAGAGCAGCGGTGTAACTAAGCCCAAGTAGTAGTGCGATGCCAAAACCAATACTACTGGTAAATAAGACTTGAGCAACTCCGGTGACCAAACTGACTTTGCCCACTTCTTTGATTACGTCCGGTCGTAAATGTAACCCGACAATAAAAAGCAGGATGGTTATTCCAATTTTTGCAAAAAGTTCAAATGAATCGTTCGTACTGGTTAATCCTAAAACCATTGGTCCGGCTAAAATTCCGGCTAAAATATAACCAACCACCATTGGTTGTTTAAGAGCCTTCATTAAAAATGAAACAACAGTTGTTAAAGCTAAAACGAGTGCCAATTCAACAAAGAGATTCATTGAGATTAATTACCCTTCATATTAATTTTGTTTGTTTTAATACCTACTCTATCAATGAGCGGAAAATCTTTTCTGGCTAAATCCCAAAACTTTTCAGCAACTTTCTGACTATATGATGCATAATGACCGCGCATCATGCCGGCACAAAGTTTTCTTTCAGTATCCCTGAGAAGATCTCTTACTCTTGCACCAAGCGAGTGAAAATCCGAATTATTTTGTAATTCTTCCGCCGAATACAGTTGATGCAAATCATGAAATTTTTCAAATAGTTCTTGATTTGCCGTTTTAACTTGGTCGTAAAATAATTGAAATTTTGGAGGCTTCATGATTGTTGCTTATATAACTGTACTTCATACTCGTGGAGCATACGTTTGGCTCCAAATCTGGGGGCAAGTCTCATGGAGGCCTGCATCATTTCCAGCCATTTTTTTGGTAAATTATTTTCACGTTGATAATAGAGAGGAATGATGTTGTTTTTAAGATTATCATAAAGAGAACCGGCAATATTATTAGAGTTCAAAGTCCAGCCCAGGCCTTGCCAATCGACTTCATTGGCCCAGCCATCGGCAACAGTGCATTGTAAAACACCGTTACTTAGGGCTTTCATGCCGGAAGTACCACAAGCCTCTCGACCAATCTCCGGGGTATTGATCCAAACATCTGCGCCTTTGGTTAAAGCTTGGGCTACAGCAATAGAGTAGTTGGGTATAAACAAAGCGTATCCGGCAAATTTTGTAGCCAAGCGTTGAATGACTCTTTGTAACATGGCTTTACCCTGAGTATCACCTTGATGAGCTTTGCCGGCCATAATTAATTGTACGGGTTTATCTTGATTGTTTAAAATTTGTAATAATGCTTCTTCATCCTCAAAAATACTTTCCAGTCTTTTGTATCCCGCTAATCTTCGAGCCCAAACCAAGGTTAGCCAATCATCGTGAATGGTGAAACCGGTGGTTTGCAATACATAATGTGCCAAATCTTTTTTAAGTTCAAGATGTCTTTGCCAAAGAGCTTCCTGATTATCAATTTTTGATTGAAGATCTCGGTCTTGCCAAGTGGGCATGTGGACGCCGTTGGTAACATTTGACCAATGGTAGGTGGGCCACTCTTCCTGACTGAGTTTGGAATGTAGGGCGCTCACACCGTTGGCTCGACAAGAAACATTAAGGGCGAATCTGGTAATACGAAAATCATTGGGGTCTTCTTCAATTCCTAACTGCACTAATTCATTCATTGAAATTTTCATTTTTTGAGCATAGTAATGTGCCATATGATTGAGTAATCCCACCGGAAAAGATAAATTGGCCGCACCAACCAATGTATGATTGGTGTAAACAGTTTTATTTTTTGCCACTTCTTGAGCCACGTTGTAACTCATGCCATGAAAATCCATATATTGTCTAATTAATTGCCAATGCAGAAATGCAGGTCGACCTTCATTAAGATGAAAAATGCTGGGATGAATACCCAACGCAGTGAGTGTTTTTACTCCGCCAATACCCAACAACATGGCTTGTTTGAGCATGTATTCGTTGGAGCCTGCGTAAAGAATTCTGGTGCTGGCTCTTTCAGCCAAAGTGTTTTGGTCTGTTTCGCTATCCAATAAATAAAGTGTCACCGTTTTTCCAAAAGTTTTTTTCCAAACTCGCAACCAAATAACATCGTCACCCAGGCGAACATTGATAAAAAGTGGTAAATTATCTAAAAAAACGTGTTCCAAACCAACGGAAACCGGATCAAAACCCCAATCTTCGTCTTGTTGCATTCCCGTTTCATCCAACACTTGACGCATGCCGTCGCCTCTGTAGAGCAATCCCACGCCCACCATTGGCAACTCGTCATCGGCTGCCTGCTTAAGAGTGTCTCCGGCTAAAATTCCCAGTCCTCCCGCATAAATTGGAATATTTGGATCAAACCCAAATTCGGCACTAAAGTATGCCACGGGATGTTCGGGTGAGATGACAATAGTTGAGTTGGGTGTGGCAGGATTAAACATATTAAGTATTTTTGTGTATACTAATTAATAGTACAAGAAGTTTTAAAGATTGACTAGCTATGGAAGTACCTTCAATATTTCAAATTTTAGAAAACGATCAAGAGCTCTTATCCTATCAATCTTCTTTGGAAGTTGGCAAGTATATTTCGGCACCCAGTTGGGAAAAAGTAGACATGGTTTTTCAAGCCAGTGACAGATCGCCGGAAGTTTTGGCTAATTTGCACAGGCTTTATCACACTGGTAGGTTGAGTGGCACCGGATATTTATCAATTTTTCCGGTTGATCAAGCCATTGAACATACTGCCGGTTATTCTTTTTTTAAAAATCCGGAATTTTTTGATCCGGAAAATATTGTCTCTTTAGCTTGGGAGGCGGGTTGCAGTGGTGTGGCTTCCACTTTGGGAGTTTTAAGTTTAACCGCCAGAAAGTATGCAGATAAAATACCCTACATTCTTAAGCTGAATCACAATGAGTTACTAACTTATCCAACAAAGTATGATCAAGTGCAGTTCGCGAGTGTCGAGCAGGCGGTGGAGATGGGAGCGGTGGGAGTAGGCGCAACAATCTACTTTGGCTCACCAGAGTCCACACGACAAATTAAAGAAATTTCCGCTTTGTTTGAAACCGCTCATAACTATGGTTTATGTACCATTTTATGGTGTTATCCAAGAAATTCCGCATTTGTAATGGATGGTCAAAGTATTGATACGGCAGTAGATTTAAGCTCTCAAGCCATTCATTTGGGAGTCAGTATTGGTGCGGATATCGTCAAACAAAAAATACCCGGTAACTACAGAGCTTTCCCCGCGTTACAGTTTGCCAAGTATGAGAATGAGATGTATTCCAAGTTGATGAGTGATCACCCCATTGACTTGGTAAGATATCAGGTGCTCAATGCTTTTGCCGGCAAAATTCCGTTAATTAGCTCCGGAGGAGAATCTCAGGGTGATTTTTGGTCTGATTTGCACTCGGCTGTCAAGACGGCAGTGATTAATAAAAGAGCGGGAGGATCCGGCCTCATTATTGGTCGAAAAGTTTTTAATCATTCACGAAAAGAGGGAATAGCGATTTTACAGGCTGTTCAAGATGTTTACAAAGAAAAATCAATCACTTTGGCGTAGAAATTATAACCAGCATGAACTAGAATGATGCTTTTTATTGGTCGTTTCATCTGCTACGGGATGAGTCAAATCTAACAATAGTTATTGAGATTGCTTATTTTTGTTGGATAAATATATTTGTCTGATTTAACCTAGATTCCTTAGATCACTGTCCGTATGGTTGTTTGGAGATGGGGGAGCCGATACGCGGTGATGCCACCTCTAATTACGACAAGTCTATTATCTAAAACTCGAGCCTAAGATCATGGGAAATTTATATTAAAAAAGGATTAGCGAGCTTGAGCTCTTGGTAGTTTACAGAACTTTCTTTCTCTTAGAAAACTAAGTTGATGAGCTAAAAAAATAAATCTGTTTATGTTCTTCTATATAACAAATTGACCATCAGCGTAAATTATTTTTTTTGTTCCGTCGGAAAGAGTTGCCTCCACTTGCCGATTGGTGGTTGAAACGATATCGGTGTGTTCCGCCGAATCGTTATAACCCATCTTCGCCCAATCCTTTTTCTTTACTTGAGTAACATCAAATCGATAGCAATCACGGTAAGCCATGCCGATGGCCACATGTGAGTTTCCAAACTCGCCGCCAATATTTTCATCATAAAGAGTTTCAGCCATCGGATGAGTGATTCTTGAAAGTCTTTTATCGGTTAATGATACTTCGCCAAGTTTATTGGCGTTAGGAGTTTTAAGCATTTCATCCAACACTTTTTGTCCTGATTTTGCTTTGGCTTTAACTACCAATCCATGATCAAAATGAAGCTCAATGCCTTCCAAAATATTGCCATAACGATATAAAGGCTGATTAAATTTCATGTAACCATGAGTGCCCCGCCAATTTGGAGAGGAAAACAGTTCAAAACTGGGAATATTTCTGTCGGCTCCGCCTTTCCATATTCGCTCTGGTCCAAGTTGAACGTGCAAGTCCACATCATTTCCAAAAATGTG